>NZ_LFYS01000026.1 GCF_001199495.1 Mycoplasma sp. HU2014
AAGCATGAAAACAAATTTTATTATGCTTTTAGAGATAATAATAGATTTTCAAAAGAACACAGTGACTATTTAAAAAGTAAAAAATATACAATAGAAAATTATAAAAAACTAAAAGATAAGTTTGGAACTATAGTTTATATATCTAATCAAGATCTAGAACCAATTGATATTTATAAAATGTACAAACAAAGATGAGAAATTGAACTAGTTAACAAGTTTTATCAAGATAACTTGAACCTTAAAGAAGTAAATAAAAAGAGTGATATTTCAATTTATGGAGCAGAATTTATTAAAATGCTTTCTACAATTATTGGTTATAGAATAAAAAATAAATTCGAAGAAAGAGGTATCTTAAATGAAAAAACTTTTAGTGAAGCACTAAAAGTATTTAACTCTTATAAAAAATACAAAATAAATATTATAGGTGATTCTTGAATAGTTGGTAAAATTTCAAAAAAGGATGAAGAAATGATTTTATCTTGTCTTATATAGTGTATATTTTTGGAATTCTTTAGTTAATAAAGTTTATAAGGTCAAATAAAAAATCTTTTCTAAGTTTAAGTTAGAAAAGATTTTAGTTTTATAATCATTTATTAAATACTTTTTTATATCCCATCTTAGTTAGTTCAGCTACAATGAAATATCCACTAAGTATAGCTATTGCAATTGGTAAGAATACTCAACCTGGAGTGTTTAATTGAATTAAACTTCCTAAATTTGTTTCTTGAACAAATGTAATGAATATTGCTATAGCAGTTACTAATGTAGCGATGGCATAAATTGGTCATGAAGAACGACTTTTTACTATTGTCAAGTGTTCTGTACGTAAAACTTGGAATACTAAAGTTTGAGATAATAACCCAATTAAGAATCAACAAGCTTGGAATTGAGCCATATACATATTAGCATCACCAGCATTATTAGCAATTGCATTGTTATAACCAGTTACAAATCCTAGAGCATATCCTGCTATTGCAAATGTAATAAGGTCGAATATTGAGCTGACTGATCCATTTATTATCGTGAATGGTAAGAGGTCTTTTGAATTCCAACGCTGTGGCATTTTTAAGAATGAAGCATCGACATTATCCATAGATACTCCAAATTGAGAAAAGTCATAAATTAAGTTTTGTAATAAAATTTGAGCTGGAGCCATTGGAGCAAATGGTAGTCAAACAGTACCAATTAAAACTGATAAAGAGTTACCAAAGTTTGAAGCAGTTGTGATTTTGATATATTTTAAAATATTAGAAAAAACTGTTCGTCCTTGGATAATTCCTTTTTCTAATACTAAAAGCGATTTTTCTAATAGAATAATATCACTTGCATCTTTTGCAATATCAGTTGCATTGTTAACTGAAATTGCAACATCACTTTGTCTTAAAACGGGTGCATCATTAATACCATCACCCATATATCCAACAACATGATCATTTTGTTTTAAAATTTGAATAATTTTAACTTTTTGTAGTGGGTTTAATTTTACAAAAATATTATTATTTTCTACGATTTTTTTTAACTCATAATCACTAGCAGCATCAATTTCTTCACCAGTTACTAAACCTTTAATTTGTAGATCTACCATCTTACAAATAGCTCTAGTAATAGGTTCATTATCTCCTGTTAGAATTTTTAACTCAACACCATATTTATTTAATAATTTAATAGTTTGTTTTGTTGAAGGTTTTGGTGTATCTAAAAATGATGCAAATCCCATAAAAATTAAATTTGTTTCATCATCAGCAGAAAATCTATTTTGATTTTTTTTGATAACTTTATAAGCAACACCTAATAAACGTTTTCCTTGTTTATTAATTTTTTGATAGTATGTTTGAATTTGTCTTTTAACAGCTTCTGTTAAATTAACAACTTTTCCATCTTGTAAAACTTTAGAACATGAGTTTAAGATTTCTTCAACACTACCTTTAGTAACCATTGTTCTTTTATCTTTATCATCATCAAAAATAATTGTTAATTTTCTTCTATTAAAATCAAATGGTATTTCATCTATTTTAGTTATATCTTCCATAGAAAAGTTATGTATATGTTTTTTAACATAATCAACTATAGCTTTATCCATAGGATTTTTTAATCCTGTTTGATAGTAACTATTAATATATAAATATTTCAATAACAACGGATCAGCTTTTTTATCAACTGTTAAATAATCAATAAGTTCAATTTTATCGTTTGTAAGTGTTCCTGTTTTATCAGTACATAAAACATCGATTGCTCCTAAAGATTGAATAGCTTCTAATCTCTTAACAACAACTTTTTGTTTAGTCATTCTAGAAGCTCCATTAGCTAAATTGGTAGTAACTATCATTGGCAACATCTCAGGAGTTAATCCAACTGCAACAGCTACTGCAAAAAAGATCGCTTCAAATCACGGATTATCTTTTATAGTATCAAAAGTACCTTTTGCAGCAACTATTCCAATTATTGATTTTGTTAAATATACTGTTGGAACCATTACCAACATAAAAATTAACAATAATCTTGTTACTCTTTTAATACCTTTTGTAAAACTTGAATCAGGACGTTTTTCCATAATAGTTTTACTAATTGTTGAAAAGTAAGTATCATTTCCTGTTGCTAAAACAATAGCAATAGCACTACCAGAAACAACGCTAGTTCCTGTATAACAAATATTTTCCAAATCTAAAATATTATTTGTTGAATATCTATTTGTTGCGTGTTTTTCAACAGGCATAGATTCACCAGTTAATGAAGACTGATTGATGAATAAGTCGTTTGACTGAATAATTCTAACATCAGCTGGTAACATGTCTCCACTTGAAAGATAAATTAAATCACCAGGTACAACTTGTCTTACATCTATTTCTTCACCTAATTTAATTAAGTCTAGTTGATTCTTTTTAGTAATTTTTAAATAGTCGTCAAGTTCATCATCATACTTGTGTCTGATAATGTTTGTAGTACTTCTAACAATAGTTGCAATTCTTTTAGTTACAAAATGACTTCTCAATGATTGAACAAATGAAGCAATACCACTTGCTACAACCATTGAAATTATTATGATTCCTCCTACTAAATCAAAGCTTGAACTATTATCTGTATCTTGTCCAAAACCATTTGTTCCATATGAAATAAAGTTATATAATGCAATTAAAATTAAAACAATATTAAATGGACCAAAAAACGCACTCATAAATTCTCTAAAAATACTGAAGTCTTTTCTTTTTAATTCATTGGTTCCGTATTTTTTTAATCTTGTTTCATATCCATCATTAGTTAATCCAAAGTGTGATAGATTCATCACTCTTAGAATTTCAGACTGATCTAATGATGAAATATTTTTTATAAATCTTTCATTTCTAAATTGAGCAGGTTTTTTTTGATTTTTCAGCTTTCTAGGAGAGTATTTTTTAGTTGTAAATTTAAACATGTTTCTACTCCTTTTCAAAGTTAGCTAAACTATGTTATAAATTAGTTACTGTACATTAAAAGTGGTATAACTTATAACATAACTTAGCTTTATATTTTTTAGTTTGTTGATACTATGGGACTCAGGATTTTCATCTAATTTAATACAAATAGTCATAATAAAGTCCACCACCTTTGCTTCTTAAATTATACTTTAAAAATTTCTAAAAATTAAGTTATAGTTAGGTATAGATTTAAAAAATGGTAACTATATAAAAAAAGTAAAACCTAAATGGAATTTAGGTTTTAATTAAGATTATTGAAATTTAAATGTAATAGTTACAGGATCAGAAATATAATCGTATTTTATTTTGATTGTGTATTCTTTATTTGATTTGAATTCAAAGTTTAATTTGTTAGTTTCATTTTCAATTGTTAATTGTTGTTCTACACCGTCAATTTTAATTGATTTTAATTCTTTATGAGCAATTGTTCAGTTGAATAATTTATCAAAAACAAATACTGATTCTGAATTTTTATTAACAATGCTTTCAACTAATTTAGCTTCACCAAAGTTTGATATTTTAGCAGTTAAGTAGTCTGCTCTTTTATCTCAAAGTGGTTGAATGATATTTTGGTTATCTTTGTCTGCAAAACCAATGTTTTTCATAACAACTTTGTTATCAGCAAGTTTATTTTCTATACTTGCTATATTTCATTTACTTAAATCAGCACTAAGACTTACTGCGTTTCTAAACATTGCATCCATATCTTTTACATTTGAAGTATCTCAACTAGAAATATCACCATCACTAAAATGGCTAGCACCATCAAACATTTGTTTCATATCAGTTACTTTAGAAGTATTGAAGTGAGAAACTTGTTGATTGAAATTTGAAGCTTGTCTAAACATATGATTCATTCTTGTTGCACTTTGGGTATTTCAATTTGAAATTGAAGTATTAAACACTTTTGTTTCTTCGAACATACTGCTCATATTTTTTATATTAGAAGTGTCTCAAGCAGTATATTCTTCTTCTCCTTCTTTTCGAACTATTTTAGTATTTATATCTTGATTAAATGCTTCAGTTTTTTTAAACATACTTTGAGCGTTTTCTAAACTTTTTGTATTTCAATTAGAAATATCACCATTAAATGCTTTTGCATCATGGAACATATCTTGCATATTTTTAACGTTAGATACATCTCAAGTATTTAAATCTTGGTTGAATTTTTTAGTATGAGCAAATAATAACTCCATATTTACAATATTCGAAGTTGATCAATGTTCAATTCCTTCTATATGATCATTTTCATTATGTTGGAAAGCTGCTTTTAAACTAGTTATTCTTCTTGGTAAGTTAATAGGAACTTTTCTAATAGTATTATCAAAATTTTTAACTCTTCATGTGTCAGTTAGTTTTTCATAGAAATAACCTATTTGAGTACATTCTACAGGGACTATTTTACCGTCAATTTGTTCATATCTATATTTATGTTCAGCTTCACTTCTTTTTCCAAAATCATGAACAACTCCATAATCAAGCTTAATTTCTTGTTCTTTATAAGTAACTATAAATTCTCCATTAATTTTTTGTGATTCTTCATCTTGTTTTAACTTTTCACTAGATTGCTTTGCTTTATCAAAATTAATTTGTATAAATGTTCTATTATTTAATACTTTTTTTAACTCTTCTTCATATGCTTTTTTTACATCTGCAAAAGTATGTCTAGCATCAAAAGTATTTTTGATTTTTTCATCTCAAATATGATTTATTTTAAGAATTGCATATTTTGTAAGTGGAATTTTAACTGTTCCTTCATATTTTGAATCTTCATTAGCTAATAAAGTCGCCATTTCACTTTCTTCATCAATAGATATAGTGATTTTATTAGAGTCTAAATTAGAGTTTTGATTTGATAGCTCATCTAAAAAACTTCTAATTGATTGATCAAAATTATTTGTAATATTTATTTTTGAAATTGTTTCATCTGTTATTAAATCTTGTAATCGACCGATTTTTTTAATTTTAATTTTAAAACTAGCTATTCCAGTATATTTAGAACTATCTTTTGCTTTAATGTCAACTTCTTTATTTTCAAATCTAGTTATTTCAATTTGTTGTTTATCAAATTCACTATCTTTAGTTTTTATTAAAGTTTCAATTGCAGATAATGTATGAGATTGATCTAGTTCATCAACTTCTAAAATTTTTTCAGAACTATTAAAAGCTTGATCAACAACTGAACTTAGTTGAGGTTTAGTAACTTCTTGATTAACATTTATTGTAATAGTAGCCTGTCCCTGATAATTAGGATTTTCTTCACTAATATTTATATTTACAACATTATTTTCAATACTTGTTATTTCATCAATAGTAAGTTCTAGATCTGATGATATATTTTTTAATTCTTCATTTATTTTTCTAAGAACTTCTTGTTTATTACCACTTGAAACTTGTATTGGTTGATTAATTTGACTAAACAGTTCACTGATATCTTGTTTTGAATGAGTTATACTATCGTCTATTCTAGTTTCACTTTCTGAATTAGCATTTGATTCAGTAATTTCTTTAGAACCAAAAAATAGTGGGTGATCATTTTTTAAATCTATTTTTACTTTATTATTTTCTTTTGTAATCTGAGTTGGTTTAATTTTTTCAGATTCTGAAGTAATTTCTAATCTGTTGTTAATTATATTTGCAAGTTCATCTTTTGTTTTTCCTAAAATTTTATCAATTGTGAAATTTTGTAATTCTAAAACATGTTTTAGATCTATTTTTTGATTTGCTACATCAAGGTTGATGATTTTAAAGTTTCTGTAATGTGGAATTCCTAATTTTTTTGTAAATGAACTTAAGTTTTTGATTTTATTAATCACTTCATTATCAACTAATTTAGATAACTTTTCTATAACATCTTGATTTGTTTCTGAAGGTATAATAATAGCTCTATGATTATTTGTAACTATAACTTTAACGTTTGGTAATACAGTTTGATACATTTCTTTATCTAATTCTAATAATGCTTGTTTAACATATAATGTACTAGCTCTTTTAACTTTTAAATCTTCAATTTTAATTACACTATTTAAGTCTTTTGAAAAAACATATTTTCTAGTAAAAAATACAGTTGTTGCTGTTGCAACAGTAGATCCAACTAAAAAACTAGATAAAATAGTTAATAATTTTTTCATTTAATACGCCTCGCTTTATGCTTTATTGATTATATTTAAGTTTTTTTATCTTTTTTAGATAAGTATTGTTATATACTATTTAATTTTATTTTAAAAACTAACAAAAAACAAGACATGAATAAACCCTCTGGAATATCAAACAAAATGATACCTTACCAATTATATGTTTTGGATCCAAAACATATAATTGGTAAAGGAGGTTAGAATGTTTACTATTTTAGACAATAAGTCATATGCAGAAATTAAAAAATGTATATTAGATATCTTTGCAAAGGATCCTAAAAGATCATGTTTATCAATAGCAAAGCAATTTAATAAATCTGTTTCTACTATAAAAAGATATAAGAAAGAATATCTTGATTTTATAAATACCGGAAAGGAGATAATACTTTCTCATAAAAATGTAAATAACAAGAATGCGCAAAAATATAGTGATGAAACAATATACAACTTGGGTGAAGTTTATCAAGGAGAAATGAAAATAACAGGAGGAGAGAACAATAACAGTAGTTGTTCATTTTTGACGTTGAAAAATTATCATAGTTGTTTAAAAGAAAAATTTGGTTATAAGATTTCATATTCTAATTTAGATAAAAGATTAATAAAACAGGGTTTTGCTAGTGCATACTGTAAGAGAAAA
>NZ_LFYS01000027.1 GCF_001199495.1 Mycoplasma sp. HU2014
TATATATTTCCTATAAAACGTTCTTTGAGTATTTTACATAAACTTAATATTTATGATATGGAAGAAAAATTTAGCAATAAAGACAACACCATTTTTTACAAAAAACTAAAGCATGAAAACAAATTTTATTATGCTTTTAGAGATAATAATAGATTTTCAAAAGAACACAGTGACTATTTAAAAAGTAAAAAATATACAATAGAAAATTATAAAAAACTAAAAGATAAGTTTGGAACTATAGTTTATATATCTAATCAAGATCTAGAACCAATTGATATTTATAAAATGTACAAACAAAGATGAGAAATTGAACTAGTTAACAAGTTTTATCAAGATAACTTGAACCTTAAAGAAGTAAATAAAAAGAGTGATATTTCAATTTATGGAGCAGAATTTATTAAAATGCTTTCTACATTTATTGGTTATAGAATAAAAAATAAATTCGAAGAAAGAGGTTTCTTAAATGAAAAAACTTTTAGTGAAGCACTAAAAGTATTTAACTCTTATAAAAAATACAAAATAAATATTATAGGTGATTCTTGAATAGTTGGTAAAATTTCAAAAAAGGATGAAGAAATGATTTTATCTTGTCTTATATAGTGTATATTTTTGGAATTCTTTAATTAAGCAGACTTTTTGAATTTAATCTATATGTAATGTTATTTGTTTTCATAATAAGTATTAATAAGACTAAATATTCACTTTATTCAAGCAATTACAGATCTAGATCTTCTATTAACAAGGTTTTTACTTGTAATATTTGCATCTAACATCATATTTTCTACTATATTTTTATTAGGTAACTCTTTATTATTATAAGTTTGTAAAAATAGTTTATTAAATATTTTATGTTCTAAAATTAAACTAATTTTAATTGACTTTGTTTATATGAAAGTTTCATTAAATTTCTATCAAATTCAGTTAAACAGATTATCTTTTTATTATTTATGTTTTTCTTTTCTCATAATTTTAAATATTTATTAGCATTGTAGTAATAATTAGTTTGTCTCATATCGAAATTCATTAACTCAGCTATTTGCATTTCAGATATATTAGAATTGATAATCTTTCTAATATATCAATTATTCTTCAAAATGAATCAGTTTGAATAAAAGTTGTTTTACTTTGATTTAGATCATCGCTATATATAACTTTATTCTTTAAATAAACTTCATAAATTTCTTTGATAGTTATTCTAGGGTCACATAATGAATAGTTTTTTCGTTTCATTAGTTTAATAGAATTAGGATCGTTTGGATCATTAAACACATATTCAAGCAATCTAATTTGATTAGAATAATTGACAAATACTGATCTTATTGGTTTATTAACTTTTTATTTTCATAATCTATAAGGATAATATAATTGTCTAATGTTAAAATCTATTTCACTTGTAATTTTTGCTTCTAAAATAATAATAGAATTATTATTTATTTAAATATATACTACATTTATAAATCTATTATATTTTTATCCAATAAAAATTGCTTTAAACCTATAAACAAAATCCCGTTTTCATCATGTCTTGGGATAATATCATCTCTAACAATAACAATCTTTTTAAAGTTATCTTTAACAGTTAATAATGACTTGATTTCTTGGTCTTTTTTTCTTTAGTGTAAACATTTTGTGCATACTGAATATAGTATTTCTTATGATTTTTGTTAATAATGAAATCAATTTCTAGTTGTTTAGTTTTTTTAGAATTATCTTCAACAAATTCATATTCAATCATTCCAACATCAACATTATAATCTCTTTTAATTAACTCATTGTATATAACATTTTCCATAATGTGATTATCTTCAATTTGTCTTAAGTTTAAACGAGCATTTCTCAAACCATTATTTATAAAATAATATTTTGAAATTTTTTTGAAATAATCACTACCCTTTATATCAAATCTCTCAGCTTTTTTTATTAAAAAACTTTCTACACAATAATCAATGTGCTTTTTAATAGTGTTGTGCGAGATCTTAATTTTATTTTCTGAATCAAATCTTTTTGCTAACTTACTCAAACTCACTAATGAATCCACAGAAGAAGCTAAAAAATCTAATAATATTTCAAAAACAAGCTCATCATTTTTAATCTTATATCTTTCTAAAATATCTCTAATATAAGTTGTTTTAAAAAGATTTTTTAAGTATTTACTTTTTTCATCATCATTTTTTAAATTGTATACTTCAGGCATCCCACCGTATATCAAATAGTGAGTAAGTGCCTCGTCGTGATTTTCAAATAAATAACATATTTCATCAAATGAAAAGGGTTGTATAAATATTTCATCTCCTCTATCGCTAAATTGAGTTAATATTTCAGAAGATAACATTTTAGAATTACTTCCAGTTACATAAATATCTGCATTGTTTATTTTCATTAATCCTAAAATTGTATCAACAAATGTTATACTTGGATTTGTTTCTTCTACATACGGGTTTTTTACTGCATAACAAAATTGGATTTCATCAATAAAAATATAATATCTCTCATTATTAATTATTTTACTTCTGATATATTTTCCTAATAGAATAGGGTTTCTATATTTAATATTTTCATCCCCATCAAGTTGTAGGGTTATTATTTGTTCTTCTTTAACTCCTATTGATATCAAATAATTTTTATAAAGCGTAAAAAGAAGTTCTGATTTTCCGGATCTTCTAATTCCTGTTATGACCTTTACTCTATTGTTGTCTCTATGATTATAACATTATAACCATTTTGCGAACAATTTAGTCGGATTTCCGACCTTTTTGTTCTTGAGTTTCTTTAGTAGTAAGTTGAGTTTAACTACTAACAATCTAATCAAATATAAAAAAACTTAATGATAAATATACATTAAGTTTTTAATTATATTAATTAAAAAACACCCGAGTGGATTGCCCAGTGAAGTAGTCGATGAACTATCAGGACTTGTTTCAGGTGTTAAGAATGAATGTTATCGCATATCATTCGAACTCAAAGAAAAATTAGGCTTATTGGATTAGTTTAATTTTCTAATTTCCTTTGATAAGATTATTATAACTTAAAAATTTAAAGGTTCATTTTGTTTAAAGACTACGAAGAACCCACGGAAAAATTTGGATTTCTACTGATCCTTCGTATTTAGTTGAGTTTTCTTTTGCTGAAAGTTTTAATTTATTACCTTTTACAGTTGTAACTTCTAATTCACTAGCTACTAAATTTGCATCTGCATTTTTTGCATTAACTGCTTCAACAACTTTTTCAACATTATCTTTATCTGTGTCAGTTACTACAATTCCAGTTTTAACTTTAACTAAATCAGTTAGTTTTTGTTTAGCAACTGGAGTAGGTTCTACAATGATTTGGATTTCTACTGATCCTTC
>NZ_LFYS01000028.1 GCF_001199495.1 Mycoplasma sp. HU2014
TAGGTCAACTTTAACAGAATTTACTCAGAAGAAAAATTTTATTAGTCGAACTTATAAAAAAGGTGTTTATGATGAAAAAAAACTATTGGAAAAAGAAGATCTTTTTGGACTAATTATTTTTGAATGTAATGGAAATTTAAACATAAAAGATATCTACATCTCATACAAAAAGAGATGAGAAATTGAGTTATTATTTAAGCAATTTAAAAATGTATTAGAACAAAACGAAGGAAATGTTCAGGGAAATTACAGAATAATAGCTACTGAATTTATTAATTTTTTATCATCTATAATGCTTTGCAGAATAAAAAATTACTTACTTGAAAATGGTGTTTTAGAAAATAAAACAATTGGTCAAATTTTTAGATATTTATCAAAAGTAATGAAAAAAAGAAAACCAAGAGTAAGAGAAGAGTGGGATGATGTTGAAACATTAAAATATATTAAAGAACTTATTAAAGTTTTAAAAATATAGTGTCTGAAATTGGGAATTTTTTATTACATATTAGGTGTTGAGGTTGGAATGGACACTAATGCGAGAAAAAATAGATCTGGAAAAATAATGGAAGCTATTGTTGAAAATCAAATTATCCAGGCAGGTTTTGAAAAAGATAAAAATTACTTTTTCTCAAATGACAATAAAACAAATATCTAAAAAATTTAATATCAACTTATCAAAAGTATCTAAAAACAAAAAATTTGATTTTGTAATCATTGTTGGTGAAACTATTTATGTCATTGAATGTAATTACTACGGTACAACTGGATCTAAAATTACAGAAACTTGAAGAAGTTATCAAAAAATACTTCAAGATTCTCAAAATATAAATAATTTTAATTTTGTTTGAGTAACTGATGGTCAAGCTTGAAATACTTTAAAAAAAGGTTAGAAGATATTTATGATAAATGAGAACATTTATACAATATAGCAGATCTAGAAAGCGGAGTTTTTTCTAAATTAAAAAAAATAAAATATAGTAGAGGTAAATAAATGAATAATCAAAAAATAATTAATATAGCCGTTATTGCTCACGTTGATGCAGGTAAATCAACATTAGTTGATGCATTACTAAAACAAGGTGGAGCATTTCGTGAAAACCAAGAAGTTGTTGCTCAAGTTATGGATTCAAATGATCAAGAACGTGAAAGAGGAATTACAATTTATTCTAAAAACTGTTCAATCAATTATAAAGATATAAAAATTAATATAGTTGATACTCCTGGACATGCTGATTTTTCAAGTGAAGTTGAACGTATCATGAAAACGGTTGATACAGTTATTCTGCTAGTTGATTCAAGTGAAGGACCAATGCCTCAAACAAGATTTGTATTACAAAAAGCATTAGAAGTAGGGTTAAAACCTATTCTATTTATTAATAAAATTGATAAAAAAGATCAAAGAGCAGAAGAAGTTGTTGAAGAAGTATTAGAACTATTCTTAGAATTAAATGCAACTGATGAACAATTAGATTTCACCACATTATATGGAATTGCAAGAGATGGTATTGCTCAATATTCATTAGAAGAAATATCAGAAAATTTAAATCCATTATTTGAAACAATTGTAAATCAAGTAGGAAGTTATCCACTAGAATTAGCTAATAACAACTTAGTAATGCAAGTTTCAACTTTAGCTTATGATAGTTTTGTTGGAAGACTAGGAATTGGAAGAATTTTTGAAGGGTCAATCAAAGAAAATCAAACTGTAACTATTGTTAAAAACGATGGATCAATAAAACAAGGTAAAATTGCAAAACTAATGGTATATCAAGGTTTAAGTCGTGTTAATGTAAAACTAGCTAGTGCTGGAGATATTATTACTTTTGCAGGAATTGAAGATATTTCAATTGGAGATACTATTAATGAATTAAATGTAGTAAAACCAATGAAACCAATTGTTATAGAAGAACCAACAATGTCAATGAACTTTTTAGTTAACACATCACCTTTTGCTGGTAAAGCAGGAAAATTTGTGACTTCAAGAAACATCAAAGAACGTTTAGAAAAAGAAACTGAAGTTAATGTCGGTTTAAGAATTGAGCCTTTAGAAAACTCAACTATTGAAGGATTTAAAGTTTTAGGACGTGGTGAACTACATATCTCTGTTCTAATTGAAGCTATGAGAAGAGAAGGTTTTGAACTTGCAGTAAGCAAACCTGAAGTATTATTTCAAAGAGAGCCAATGACTGGTGAACTACTAGAACCTATGGAAAAAGTTATTATAAATGTGCCTACTGAATATTCAGGAACAATTATTAATAAATTAAATTTAAGAAAAGGTATCATGATGGATATGGATTCTGATGGAATTAGAGATAAAATAGTTTACTCAGTTCCTTTAAGAGGGTTAATTGGATTTAGAAGTGAATTTACAAACGATACTCACGGTGAGGGAATAATGGTTAAAAGCCATATGGGGTTCCAATCTTATAAAGGAGAAATTGCTGGAAGACAAAACGGTGTTTTAGTGTCAATGGCGAATGGTAAAAGTTTACCTTATGCATTAAATAATTTAGAAGATCGTGGAATCTTATTTATAGGTCCACAAGTTGATGTTTATGAGGGAATGATCATTGGACAACACTCACGTGATAATGATTTAGATGTAAACCCAACAACAGGTAAAAAATTAACAAACACTAGAGCAAGCGGAAGTGATGATGCAGTTAAATTAACTCCACCTAGAAAACTAACTTTGGAAGAAGCTTTAGAATATATTCAAGCTGATGAATTAGTTGAAATAACACCAACTGATATTAGATTACGTAAACGTTGATTAACTCAAGTTGAAAGAAAACAACATAGAAATGATAAATATTAAAAAAGATTGGAATTAATTCCCAATCTTTTTTTTCTTACTATGTTGATTATTTTTTACTTAATAATTGTTTTGATAATTTCTACTTGATCGTTTCTTTCAGAATAGTATAGTTTATTTTCATAATCTTCTATTCCAATTTTTTGTAATTCGTTAAATTCTAAAGTCTCATAGATTAAAATTAAATAATAAATAATGGTTTGTGCATAAATTACAAAACTTAGAAAATTGTTAGCATTAATAATTTCAGATGGTAATAATTCAAAATCTCTTTCTTCAACAGCATCGATAAAATCGGATAAAATTTCTTCTGTTGAATAAACTTTATCAATACAATCAGAAACAGATTCTGCTTTTAATACCCTTATAAATGAATCTAGAAGTTTACCTGAGAAAAATTCAAATTCTTTTATATTCTCAGTTGTTTTTAATTCTTCAACAAAAGTTTTAGCATATTCTATAACTAATTCATAAAAAGAGTTTCTTATTTGAACATCTACTCCAAACTCATTAACATGATCATAATTATTATCTTTTAATTGTAAATTTTGATATGTTTCTAAAAATTCTTTTTCTACTTTTAAAAGTGTTCTTAACCTAACTAAAAGTAATTCATTGTAGTCTTCATCTGGTTTATTAGTTTCAGAAATAAATATGGCTTTAATTTTTGGAAATGATTCTTCGATTCAATTTTCAAATTTCTTAAAGTCATTTAGATCCTTTCATTTAGATCTTAGTGAGTACAAAAAATCAGGTTCTGATTGTGCTGCATCTACTATAATTAGTAGTTCATCATCAACAATTTTTTTTAATGCATTATCGTGTTTAAACATTTTTTGTCCTCTCTTTCTACAATATAGTATTAGGTTATTTTTTAGAAAAATTAATCATCTAATTTTAAAACTGCTATAAATGCTTCTTGAGGGACTTCAACAGAACCAATTTCTTTCATTTTCTTTTTACCTTCTTTTTGTTTTTCTAGAAGTTTTTTACGTCTCGATTTGTCAGCGGCATGTAGTTTTCAAGTAACATCTTTTCGATACGCTTTAATTGTTTCTCTAGCAATTACTTTATTTCCAATTGTGGCTTGAACTGGTACTTCAAAGTTCTGTCTTGGAATTAATTCTTTTAATTTTAAAGTTAAAGCAGCTCCTCTTTGATATGCAAATTTTTGATTTACTATCATTGAAAAGGCATCAACCATATCACCATTTAACTTAATATCCATACGAACTAATTTTGATTCTTTATAACCAATTAAGTCATATTCAAAAGATGCATAACCTCTAGAAATAGATTTTAACTTGTTGAAAAAGTCGAAAATAATTTCAGCTAATGGCATTTGATAAACAAGTACACGTCTTGTATTATCAATAATTTCCATATCTTTATAAACTCCTAATTTGTTTTGACAAAGGTTCATTAAATCACCAATATAGTCAACTGGAGTTGCAATTCTAATTTCTACAAATGGTTCTTCTATTTTTTTAATTCTTTGAGCATCAGGTAATTTAGCGGGATTATCTAATTCTAAAATTTCACCGTTTGTTAAATGTACTTTATAAATAACACTTGGTGATGTTGCAATTAGTTCAAGATTGTATTCTCTTTCTAATCTTTCTTGAATAACTTCCATGTGTAGTAATCCTAAAAATCCACATCTAAATCCAAACCCTAACGCTTGACTAGTTTCGGGTTCATAAACTAAAGAAGAATCTGATAATTCAATTTTTTCTAATGCTTCTTTAAAGTCTTGATATTTATTAGTATCAATTGGATAGATTCCACAATATACCATTGGTTTTAATTTTTTATAACCTTCTAAAGGTTCGTCTGCTGGATTATTTAAACTTGTTATAGTATCTCCAACGTTAACATCTTTAATAGTTTTAATTGAAGCTGAAATTCAACCTACTTCACCAGCTTCTAACATATCTTTTTTAACTATTTTTGGAGTTTTAATTCCTAGTGAGTTAACTTCATACTCTGCTCCAGTAGACATTAGTTTAATTTTATCTCCAACTTTAATAGTTCCTTGTTTTAGTCTAATTGACATCACAACACCTAGATATTTATCATAATAACTATCAAAAATTAAAGCTTTTAATGGTTTATCATCTTCAGCATCATTTGGTGCTGGAATTTTTTCAACAATTGCTTCTAATACTTGTTCAACGTTTAACCCAGTTTTAGCTGAAATTAAAGGTGCATCACTACAATCTAAACCGATAATTTCTTCTATTTGTTCTTTAACTCTATCAACATCAGCACTAGCTAAATCAATTTTATTAATAACAGGAATAATTTCTAAATTATTATCTATAGCTAAATAAACGTTAGCTAAAGTTTGAGCTTCAACTCCTTGAGTGGCATCAACAACTAAAATAGCTCCTTCACAAGCTGCTAAACTTCTTGAAACTTCATAAGTAAAATCAACATGACCCGGAGTATCAATTAAGTTAAAAATGTACTCTTGATTGTCTTTGCTCATATATTTCAATTGAACTGAATTTAGTTTAATTGTGATTCCTCTTTCACGTTCAATATCCATAGAGTCTAAAAGTTGGTTTTGCATTTCACGTTTTTCAACAGTCTCAGTCAATTCTAAAATACGATCAGCTAAAGTCGACTTACCGTGATCGATATGAGCAATAATACTAAAATTTCTTATTCTAGATTTATCCATATTATTCCCTTCTGTTATATATACTTTTTATTGTATTTATCTATAAATAAATTGATATTGTCTTCTAATTCTTTATTTGGTTCTTTGCTAAAAACTTTATCTTTTATATTATCAAACATTACATAATGAGTAAAACAATCATTTTTTAATAATGTTTTTAATAAAGTTTCTGACATCTTAGTGTATCTTTGAGCAGTTTTATAATCGTTATTATTAGCCAGAATTAAAATCGGTAGGTCTTGTCTAATAAATTTTATATTATTTACACAACTATTAAATAGCATACATTTATAAACATCTCGTAAAGCTGAAACACTAAAGGTTTTAATTAGTAGTGGATCTTGACTAAGATTTATATATTTTTCTAAAATATCATCATTTTCAATATTTCGATATTTTTTCATTATTTTAGTAAATTTGTTCAAATATGATATTTTTTTAAAATGACAAGCATATTTTTTTCCTGCAAATAATTCAATTAATAATAATAAAAAATTATTTGATAATAAAGAAGCTAAATTAAATTCAATAAATGATGAAAATATTAATCCGTCAATTGTTTCAGAATATTTAATAGCATAAGCTTTTGCAAATACTGTTGCTAGTGAATGACCAACTAAATATAAAGGTAAATGTTTATAAGTTTTTCTAATAAAATTATTTACTGATTTTAAATCTTCAACAATAAGTTGTCAACCGTGAAAATAACTAAAAAACACATTATCATCTTGAGTATTTTTATCTTTTTTACTTTTTGAAAAACCACGTTGTTCAGAACAAACTACTATTATATTTTGTTTATTCATTCTTTTTGCAAATTCTCTATAACTTTTAACTGATTCAGTACCAGTGGTAATTAAATGTATAACTGCTTTAGGTTTTTTAGTATCATTTCATAAATAGGTTTTTATTTCTCTACCATCTACTGATTGAATTTGAAAATTATTAATCAACTGATTTGATTTCATATTATTTAACCTCTTTTATAACTAAATCAAATGTAGCATTATTAGCTAGTTGGTCTGCTAATTCATTATATTTATTATTATTGTGTGCTTTTATTCATTCAAATGAAATATTGATTTTTGATTTTTGATCATCAACAAACTGTTTATATTTTTTAGTAAACTCGATTTTAGTTTCTCACTCTTTAGTTATTCAGTTGCTAACTCCTTGATAATCATGACAAATTTTTAAATTTTTAATATTATGATCTAAACAAAAATTAATTACTTGGATTGCAGCTAATACTTCTCCAGCAACATTTCTAAGATTAGCAATTTGAGTATCATCAAATCTTTGAGATATATGAATTTCTTTATCTTTAAGTAAAATAACAGCTCCTAAAGAATAGGTATTATCTTTAACTCTATAGCTACCATCTGTATAAGCAACAGCTGAAGTATCGCTATTTGGTCTAATAACTTTACTTAATTTATTTGATGATTTTACTTTTTGTTCTAAAGTAGCTGATGAATTTGATTTCATATATTCTAATGCTTCTTTTTTGCTTGAAAATGATTTATATTCAGCATTAGAAAAATTTTCAACTTGAGTTTTTGCTTCAGATCAAGTTAAATATATCCCTGGTTTTTTTCCTTTTCTAACTGCATAAAATTTTTGTTTACTCATAATAAACACCTCACTAATATGCTCTAGCAAAATATACTTGTAAGTCTGAATCTTGTTTACAATTAAAACATTTTGATTTAGTTTGTTCTACATCAAAAGCAACACATCTAGAATTTGTTGAGGTTTTTTGTTTTACTTCATTTTCGCATTCAATTCTTCCGCAGAATGGAACTAAAACAAATCCTTGATTTTCTTTTAATATTTCAATGTATTGTTCAATTGTATCAGCTTTAGAAGTTTTATTTTTTCTATTTTCTAAAGCTTTATTATATAATGCTTTATCGTAATCTTTGATCATTTGATTTACAACACTAACTACATCTTTTAGATCTACTTTAATCTTATTAGTTTGTTCATCGCGTCTTGAAATTGTTACTTGATTATTTTCTAGATCTCTAGGTCCTATTTCAATTCTAATTGGAATACCTTTGATTTCAGCTTCACTTATTTTGAATCCAAAGCTTTTATCTGTATCATCAATATCAACTCTATAATTAGAAAGTTGTTCTTTTAAATCATTTGAAACTTTTACAACTTCATCTGTATTTTTTACTTGAATAATTTGAATTTGAGTTGGTGAAATTAAACTTGGCAATACTAATCCATTATCATCACTATGAGTCATAATAATAGCTCCAATTAAACGTGTAGAAACTCCTCAGCTAGTTGAATAAGCATGTTCTAATTTTCCTTCTTTGTTTTGGAATTTTATATCATAAACTTTTGTGAAGTTATCTGCAAAAAAGTGAGAAGTACCACATTGTAAAGCTTGACCATCAAACATTAAAGATTCAATTGTATAAGTATCTTGAGCTCCTGCAAATTTTTCTTTTTCAGTTTTTTTACCTGTTATAACCGGAAGTAATAAAACATTTTCAGCAAAATCTTTATAAACTTGTAAGGCTTTTAAAGTAAATTGTTGAGCTTCTTGATATGAATTATGAACAGTGTGTCCTTCTTGTCATAAAAATTCACTAGTTCTTAAAAATGGACGAGTAGTTTTTTCTCAACGCATAACATTACATCATTGATTATAAATTAAAGGTAAATCTCTATATGAGTTAACTTCTTTACTGAAAAAATCCATCATTAAAACTTCACTAGTTGGTCTTATAAATAAAGCTTCTTCTAATTGTTTATTTCCAACTCTAGTAACAGTTGCAATTTCAGGAGAAAAACCATCAATATGTTCCTTTTCCTTATTAAATAATGATTCTGGAATTAAAACTGGAAAGTAAACATTTTGAACTTTCATTTTTTTAAATTCAGCATCTAAGTGTTTTTGAATTAATTCTCAAATAGCATATCCATAAGGTCTAAAAATCATTGTACCTTTCACTGGACCATAACTAGCTAATTTTGCATTAATCACAGTGTCTGTATATCATTTTGAAAAATCAACATTACGAGGTGTTATTTTATCTAATTGTTTTGCCATTTATTTTTTCCTGCTTTCTTCTTTTACAATTCCATCAGTACCAAAATATAAAGTGATTTTTAATCCTGATTTATCAATTGCTTGTTGTGCTTTTCTGTAAATTTCATAATTTCTAATCATAATTCAATCTATTGCTTCAACTTGAATTTCTTCTGAAATAATAGCCATAGATTTAGATCTATCTCAAATTCAATCTTTTTTAGTTGTTTTAGCTAAATATTTAGGATTGATTCCTATTATCATAACATCTTTAGGATTAAATCCAGAATCACTCATTCATTTTCAAAAGTGAGCTCTTGTTGAAACATCAAACTCTAGTGAAATTGTATGTTCTTGTTGTTGATAAGTTCACACTACATATTCTTCTTTGGGTTTTAAGATCAATTGTCTAACTGGACGAATACCATAATCTAAGATATTTTGTCAATTTTTATGATCTGTATAAAATAAAAAATACTCAATATTTTTCTTTTCAAATAAATCGATAATTGTTTTCTTTTCACTTTCATTTGAGATAAAAAAAGATTTTAAAAGATTGTCGAAATAATTATGTCTAATAAGATCGCTATTTGTTTTTCAAAATTTTAATCTTGATAAAAGTTCTTTTGTTTTTTCTTTATTAAATTCTTTAATTTTATATTTAAAACGATCTTTTTTCTTATCCATTTGTTTTTACCGATTCTTTCTCTAATAATTATAATATTTTTTTAAGATTTAAAAAATAAAAAAGACTGCTAAGCAGTCTTGTTTTTATTCTAAAATGGCGGGTTAAGAGAGACTCGAACTCTCGCGCCGGGTAACCGACCTAACACCTTAGCAGGGTGTCCTCTTCACCAACTTGAGTATTAACCCATATTTTTTGTTACTTTATAATTATTACATAAAAAAGCATTAAATAAAACTATAAAATACTAAGTTTTTAATTTTGTAACGAGTATAAATCAAGTAATAGTATAAATAAGATAATTTTTCAAAATAAAAAGTTCAAATTTAATTTGAACTTTTATACATTATTTAATAAATTTTGTTCCACTTAATCCTTGTAAAACTTTGTCAGCTTGTTCTAGTGAACCAATATAAGCAACTTTACCATTAGTTTTTTGAACAAATGACATAGCAGCTTGAATTTTTGGAAGCATTGAACCTGCTGCAAAATGACCTTGAGAGATATAATCTTCTGCTTGTTGTAATGTTAATGATTCTAATGATTCTTGATTTGGTTTTTTATAATTAATCATAACTTTGTCAACAGCAGTTAAAATTATTAAACTTTCTGCATCAATTATCTCAGCAATTTTAGCGGCAGCAAAATCTTTATCAATAACTGCAGCGATACCTGTTAATTTATCATTTTCTAGATAAACAGGTATTCCTCCACCTCCACCAGCGATTGTAATAAATGAATTGTTGATTAATTGTAATAAAATTTCTTTTTCAACAATATCAACTGGTTTTGGTGAAGCGATAACTCTTCTTCATCCTCTTCCAGCATCTTCAACAACAGTTCATGAATTTTGTTCAGCTAATGTTTTAGCTTCTTGTTCACTCATAAATGAACCAATTGGTTTTGTTGGATTTAAGAATGCAGGATCATTTTTATCTACTAAAGTTTGAGTAACTATACTTGCAATGTGTTTATTTAATTTTCTTGATTTTATTTCATTATCAATTGCTTGTTGTAGGTGATATCCAATATATCCTTGGCTCATAGCTCCACATTCAGGAAAATCAACAATTGGAGATTTTGAATCGTTTTTATTAGCGATATCAAAAGCATTATTAATCATACCAACTTGTGGTCCATTACCATGAACTATTACAATATCATTACCTTGTTCGATAAAATCTACAAGTGATTTAGCTGTGTTTTTAACTATTTCTTTTTGTTCTATTGGTGTGTTTCCTAAAGCATTTCCACCAACTGCAATAACGATTTTAGACATATTTTATTATACTTTCTATGCTATTTGTCCACCAATAGCTCCACCTGTTAATAATAATGTTAATGAAGCAGCAGTTAAAATACCTAAAATTGGTGCCATACTTTTTACAAATTTACCATAATCCATTCTAGCAATAGCAACAGCTCCCATAACAACTCCACTAGTTGGAGTAATTAAGTTAATTAATCCTGACGCAAATGAGAATGCAGTAATAGAACCTGATGCTAATACTTCAGGGTTTTTAACAGCAATTCCACCTAATAAAGGAAACACTGCACCAGCAAAACCACTAGTTGATGGAATTAAAAATGATAAAGGTAAAAATAAAATAAACATTACTAATAGTATTAAAGTAGGAGATTTTATTGAACCTATTGATTTTTGTAAGCCACCTACAAATAGATTTTGCATTTTACTTACATCTAAGATTCAAGTAACTCCTGCTGCAACAGCAATTACTAGACATACACCTAGTAAATCTGATGCACCAACCATAAATTCTTTAATGAATTTCTCTTCACCTAATCCATTTACTAAAGCAAGAACAACACAACTAATTAAGAATATAGCAGCAACAGATGTCATACCGCCATTACCAAATCCATCATCAGTTCCAGATAAGTAAGGGATTTTGTCTTTAATGAAATTTGCAAAAATTTCAGAATTTTTATTACCAAAAATTGAATCTCAACCAACTAAATAGAATATCATCATTAATAATGTTATTCCAAAAACAGAGATTGTGATTTTTCTTCTTCAGTTCATTTGAATTTTTTCAGTTGAGTTAGTTAAGAAGAATTTTTTATCTTCTTCTAATGTTTTAAACACAACAGATTTTGATGGGTTATTTTTAACTTTTTTAGCATATAAGAAAACAAAAGTTATTGAAATACTCATTAATATAACAAATGATATTAAACGTCATACTAATCCATCACCAACACTTGTTTTTTCTGCTAAATTTTGATTTATACTATCAACAGCAATTCCGATAGAAAATGGATTAACTGTTGAAGCTAATACACCAGTACCTGCTCCTAATAATACAATTAATAAACCAGTAAATTTATCAAATCCAGCAGCAATCATTATAGGGATACATATCATATAGAACCCTAATGATTCTTCAGCCATTCCTTCTGTTGATCCACAAATACCAAAAAATATCATTAATGGGATAATAGATCAGATCTCTTTACCTTTCATCTTAGCTATGATGATTTGTGAGAATCCCTCTAAAGCTTGTGATGCAATAACGATATTAATGAAAGCTCCTAAACATAGAATAAATATTATAATTTCTCCACGTTTAGCAAATCCTTCCATTGGTGCTTTGAATAAATCAAATAAACCAACCGCAACAATGCTTTCTTCTCCTGCTTTTACTCCAGCTCATTTTAGTATTCATGATAGTACTATTAAACCAGCTATTATAAGTAATAGTATAGAGAATGCTGAAAGCATCTTAAACTGGCGTTTTTTCTTTTTCACAGTTTTTTGTTGTATATTTTCTACTGTCATAATTTAACACCTATTTATTTTCCTATAGTAGCAACCATAACAGCTTTGATTGTATGTAAGCGGTTTTCTGCTTCTTCAAAAACTACTGAGTGTTTAGATTCAAATACTTCATTTGTTACTTCCATTTCAGTTAATCCAAATTTCTCATGAATTTGTTGAGCAACTTCTGTATTTAAATCGTGGAATGCTGGTAAACAGTGCATGAAAATAACATCATCTTTTGCTACTTTAATTGCATCCATATTTACTTGGTAAGGTTTTAATAAGTTGATTCTTGATTCTCAAACTTCTGCTGGTTCTCCCATTGAAACTCAAACATCAGTATAAATTACATCTGCATCTTTACATGCAACTTTCATATCTTCAACTAATGAAATAGTTGCACCTGTTTCTTTAGCGATTTCTTTACATTCATTTACAAGTTCTTCATTTGGTCATAATTCTTTTGGAGTTGCAGCAAAAAAGTGCATACCCATTTTAGCACAACCAACCATTAAAGAATTTCCCACGTTGTTTCTTGCGTCTCCTGCAAAAACAAATTTTAATCCTTTTAAGCTACCTTTATATTCTTCAATTGTTAAAAAGTCGGCAAGAATTTGAGTTGGGTGGAATTCATCAGTTAATCCGTTATAAACAGGAACACCTGAGTATTTTGCTAATTCTTCAGCAACTTTTTGATCAAATCCTCTGAATTGAATAGCATCATACATTCTTCCTAAAACTCTAGCACTATCTGCTACTGATTCTTTTTTACCAAATTGTGAACCTGATGGTCCTAAATATGTAACATGAGCACCTTGATCTAGAGCAGCTACTTCAAATGCACATCTAGTTCTTGTTGAGTCTTTTTGGAATAGTAAAACAACGTTTTTTCCCTTCATTGTTTGTACTTCATTTCCGGCATATTTTGCTCTTTTTAAGTCTCTAGATAGATCTAATAAGTATCTTATTTCTCTTGGTGTGAAATCTAATAATTTTAAAAAACTTCTACCTTTTAAATTTAAAGCCATATTTTTGTCCTACCTATTATTTAATTTCTTGTAAGTCTTCTCTTCATAGTGGCATAGTCATACATCTTGGTCCACCTCTACCACGTGATAATTCAGATGAAGGAATAGTTAATACTTCAACTCCAGCTTTTCTTAGTAAGTCAATTGTCACTCAGTTTCTATCATAAGCAATAACTTTACCTGGTCTAATTGTTAGAACATTAGTTCCATCATTTCATTGTTCTCTACCTGCAGCAACTGAGTCATTACCACCACATCTAATGATTTGAACTTCTCTACCTACTGCATCATTTAACATTTCAATTAATCAAAAGTTTACCGCATAAATTAACTATACAAACATCATAAAATATAATAAAAAGCAGTTATATTGCATAAAAAATGAGATTTTAATTAAAATATCTCGTTTTTTTGTTACAAAAATTTAAAAAAATACTTTAAAATATTCCAGAAAATTTAAAAAAATACTTTAAAATATTACTTAATTATGCTATAATTTAACTATATAATTAACTATATAGGAGGTTAACATGGGAGTACCATTAGAGATACGACAAGTTACAAGACCAAAGAATACTGTAATAAAAAAATCTGGTTCAAAATGAGCTGTAATTGAAAGAGTTGGTTGTGTAAGAAAAAACGGTTCTAATCAACCAAAAGAGGGTAAAGTGATAGGACACATCATTGATGGTGAGTTTATTAAAAAAGAAGAAATTAAAAAGGAGATTAGCTTTAAATATTATGGTGATTATGAATTAGCTAAATCGGTTTCACAAGATATTTTAAGTGATCTAAAAGAAGTTTATACATCAGATTTTGCCAATCACTTGTATGCAATTTCATTATTACGTTCTATAAATCCAAAA
>NZ_LFYS01000029.1 GCF_001199495.1 Mycoplasma sp. HU2014
TATTATTTTTGTTATAGGTCAACTTTAACAGAATTTACTCAGAAGAAAAATTTTATTAGTCGAACTTATAAAAAAGGTGTTTATGATGAAAAAAACTATTGGAAAAAGAAGATCTTTTTGGACTAATTATTTTTGAATGTAATGGAAATTTAAACATAAAAGATATCTACATCTCATACAAAAAGAGATGAGAAATTGAGTTATTATTTAAGCAATTTAAAAATGTACTAGAACAAAACGAAGGAAATGTTCAGGGAAATTACAGAATAATAGCTACTGAATTTATTAATTTTTTATCATCTATAATGCTTTGCAGAATAAAAAATTACTTACTTGAAAATGGTGTTTTAGAAAATAAAACAATTGGTCAAATTTTTAGATATTTATCAAAAGTAATGAAAAAAAGAAAACCAAGAGTAAGAGAAGAGTGGGATGATGTTGAAACATTAAAATATATTAAAGAACTTATTAAAGTTTTAAAAATATAGTGTCTGAAATTGGGAATTTTTTAATGTTTTATAATATTTGAAGTTTTAGTAGAATAGGTTATTAAAAATATGATTCGATCAAAAACAAGCTAGTCACGTTTTATAGTTAATTTTAATTTTAAAAATTGCAGAAGCTAATTTTGATTGGCACGATTAATAAATGAATAATAAATCTTAAAAAATAAGAAAAGAGATTTTTAAAAAAAATGAGACCTATAACAAATAAAATAAATGCTGTTGGTACATTAAAAGATTACTTATTAGAAACTGGTATGAAAATATCTGTTTGTGAGACATTTACTGGTGGTATGTTTTCTCAGTTAATTTCAGATGTAGACAGACCATCTGAAATTTTAATTCAATCGTTTATTGGTTTTTCTAAAAAATTTAAAATAGAAACAATGCAAGTTAATAAAAATTTAATTAGAAGGTTTGGACAACATTCTAAAGAATGTGGTAAAGAAATTGCTACTAATATTAAAGAATGAACAAAAGCAGATGTTTCAGTTTGTTTTATAGGAGATCCTATGATCGAGATTGATAGAAATGATATTAATCGGTTTTATAAAAAATCTACACCACACAAAACTTGTTATTCTGTAATTATTTTCCCTGATAACAAATGAGATTTTTGTGAAATAAATTTGGGACAAAATTACAGAACTTTAAAAGATATAAGAGAATACGCTATTGAAATCACAGCAGATAGAATATATCAGTATTTATAATATTTAAACATCTTATTTTTAAGATTCTTTTTCATTTTAATAAACAAAAAGGGAGATAATTGAAATGAATAATGAACAAATAATAAGATTAATCAAAATCTTAAAACAAAACAATTTCACAATATCATCATGTGAGACATTTACTGGTGGTATGTTTGCTAATATGATCACAAATATAGCCTCTTCATCATCTGTTTTTAGAGGTTCTTTAATTGGATATACAAATCAATTTAAAAAAGATATAATAGGTGTTAAACAATCGCTTATTAAACAACAAGGAATACACTCTGAAAAAGTTGCACTAAAAATGGCCTACTTAACAAAATCATTAACTAAGTCTAATATGGCAGTTAGTTTTGTAGGAAATCCATATCCTACATTTGGTGATAAACAAAAAACAAGATATTGTTACATTGCAATAGTTTTTGATAATGATGATTATATAGTTTCGAGAATTGAAACAAGTACAATAAAATCTATCGAAGACTTTAAGACTTATGCAGTTAAAATCGCTATTAAAAAAATAATTAAAGGATTGAGTGATTAAAATGCTACAAGCCTATCAAGATCAACTTATATACAGTTTAAAAGAATTGGTTAAACTATTAAAAGATAAACAAATAACCTTTTCAACTTGTGAACCTTTTATAAATAGTATAATATGTAACTCTTTAAAAAATATAGAAGATTCAAGCACTATTTATAAAGGAGAGTATAAAGATTTTTCAATAAATTTTGACCCTAATATAATTGTTAAACCTGAAAGAATTAAAGTATTTGCTAGAAATTATCATCAAAAAACTAAAGAATTAGCAGAAAAATTAGCTACAGAAACAAGAGAAAAAAAGAATACAAATATAGCTATTTCATTTATAAGTTTTCCTTGAATAGGAAAATATGAAGAACATGTATTTACTAATAATCCTTTATTAAGAGATTTAAAACAGGTCTGTTATGTAGGTATTTCATTAGATAATGGAGAAACTTTTGTGAGAAAACATCAAAAAAATAGTGCAGGATTATTCGCTTACAAAATGGGAATAGGAAACATTATGGAAAAGTGAGATAATGAATGAAAAGTTGGCATAGCTTTAACATATATAGATATTATATTTAGATTAGTACAAAAAAGCACCATTAAAAATACATAATTTAATTTTATAAAGATGGGAGTGTTGATTAAATAATGATTTATTCACAATATTTAGAGCATTTAAGAAATAAACTTATACAAAAGAACTTAACAATTTCTGTGTGTGAGACATTTACAGCAGGAACTTTTATGCACATGTTAACTAAAGGTATGAAAAACCCTTCAGAAATTTTAAAATATTCTTGTGTTGGCTTTTCTAATAAGTTTAAAATAAATACTATGAAAGTTAATAAAAATACAATCAGAAGACATGGACCACATTCAATAGAATGTGCAAAAGAGATAGCTTATAATTTAAAACAAAATACAAATTCAAATATTTCTATTTGTTTTATAGGAAATCCTTTCCCTATAAATCAAGATGATAAGTATAACAATCAATTTGGAATTATAAGAATTCAACAAACAATACCTAAAACTTGCTATGCTGTTGTAGTGTTTCCAGATAATAAATCAAGTAGTTTTGAAATTAATTTTACTCAATATTGAGGATTTAATATTGCCGATAGCATAAGAGAGCAAGCGTCTGAATTTATTGCAAAACAAATTTTAAATTATTTATAATACAAATAATTTATTTTTTCCTAATACTATATTGGAGGGAAAAATATGAATGAAATAATTAATATAGAAAAGAAAAATGAAATGAATAAAGTAAATGATATGAAAATATGAGATTCAAAAGAATTAAAAGAAACAATAAAAGAAATTGAAAAAACTTTTGGTCGTGGATCTATTGTAGTTTTAGGTGACAATAATAATTTAAATATCGAAACTTTTTCATCAGGTTCTTTTCTTCTTGATAATGCCTTAGTAATCGGAGGATATCCAAAAGGTAGAATTATTGAAATTTATGGTCCTGAATCTTCAGGAAAAACAACTTTATCATTACACGCTATAAGTGAAGTTCAAAAAAGCGGAGGAATTGTCGCTTTTATTGATGCTGAACATTCTTTAGATCCAAAATATTGTAAAAATTTAGGAATTGATACTAATAAAATGTTAGTGAGTCAACCAGATAATGGAGAACAAGCTTTAGATATTTTAGAGATGTTAGTTAAATCAAATAGTGTTGATTTAATCGTTGTTGATTCTGTTGCTGCTTTAGTTCCAAAAACAGAATTAGATGGAGAGATGTCAGATCAATCTATAGGTTTACAAGCAAGAATGATGTCAAAAGCATTAAGAAAATTAAATGGATTAATATCAAAAACTAATACAACAGTTATTTTTATTAATCAATTAAGAGAAAAAATAGGTGTAATTTTTGGTAATCCAGAAACTACAACAGGTGGTAAAGCATTAAAATTCTTTTCTTCAGTTAGACTTGAAGTAAGAAAAGGTGAAACAATCACAGCAAATTCTGAAATTATTGGAAATAAAATTAAAGCAAAAGTTGTTAAAAATAAAACAGCTATACCATTTAAAAGTGTTATTTTATCATTAATATACAATAAAGGTATCGATAAAATTGGTGAGATAGTTGATTTATTAGTTAGTTATGAAATTATTACAAAATCTGGTGTTTGATATTCTTATAAAGATCAAAAAATTGGTCAAGGAAAACAAAGTGTTATTCAATGACTAAATGAAGATGAATCTAGAAAAGAAGATTTCATAAATCAAATTAAAGAAAAAATGAATCAGGATAAATAGTGCATTAAAAAAGCTCTTTAAGAGCTTTTTGTTATTTTTTAGGATTTAATTTAATTGTATTAAAATTATCTGATTGTAATTTTTTGATTAGTTTTGAAATTAAATTTATACCATTTTCACTAGAACTTTGCATTAAGTTAATTCCATTTGTAGTTTGACCACTTATTTCATCTTTAGATAATGAGTAATTAATTCCTATTAAATTAAATGATGAATCAATTGCCATAGATCCAGATGAACCTCCAGGTAAACCTTGTTGGTCGTTTTCTATATTTGAATATAATGTCGAATGTTGATTTCAAATATTTAATTTCATACCATGTTCATTTTTAATAAATGGATTTTCATATTTTTTGTAATTATCATTTAATGAGTTACTGTCTTCATTTAAATCTTTGTTATATTTAACTCATAAACTTATTAGATTGATTGGGTCATAAGCTCTTTGTTGAGCACTTATTACTCCTCCTTGTGATTTTATTCCTCTAAAGTTTATATCTTCAGCTTCATCTTCTTGTTTTTCTAAAGGATAGCCTGCATAAAATCATGATTTAATTGGAGAGAATTTTTCTGTTTTATAGTTAATATAAAAGTCTTTTTCTTTATCTGTTCCAATTACTGAGTCTAGTTTAGGTAATATATTTTTTAGGTTGCTTTTTGGTATTTTAACTTTTAATACTAAAAAATCAGCACCAGCATTGTTAGTTGAATATAAACCATTGTCATCTTTTGAATTAAAAAAGTTGTCAGGGTCATCGTTTCTTTTACCACTTATTCCAGATGCATTGTGTCTTGAATAAAAATATGGAGCATCTAAATATTGATTGTAAATATCAAAAACTGGATCTAATTCTTTTGTATCAACAGATTTAAAATCAATATTTAGTTTTTCATCTATCCCTCTTGTTCCTTTTATAAAAATATTTTTTCTTTCAGATTTATCATCTCTAGAATTTTCTCAAAATCCAGGTAAATTATCATTTCATTGTTTTAATACTTCTTTTTCATTTCTACCAAAATCAAAAATAGATTTATCAAATGTATTACTTAAATCAAAAACGTGAATATTTGTTGCTACTAGCAATTCTCAATTCTTTTCATCTTGATCATTCACAACTCTATCTAAAACTCAAAATGTTCCTGAGTTTTGAAGATTTTTAAGTCTATATCCAGTAGTTCTTCCTAGAGAGTCCTTATCTACATCTCATGTTTTTGTTCTGATTGATAAAGTAAAGCTTCTATCATAAATATATTGGTAAAAATCAATATCACGTTTTAAATTATTTGATTTTAAGTAGTCGGTTTTAAAATAATGGTTATTAGAGTTTTTAGTATAAATTAGTAATTCAAATTCCCCTTTTTTATCATCAAAATTAGATTTAATTGCAGTTATTTGTTCATTTAGATTAAATTGTTTTTGTAATGAGTCAAAATTTGAATAATAAAATAATTGACTTAGATTTGAAGGTAAAAATCCAAAAGGGTTTTTTTTAATAATTTTATTAATATCATTGATTTGTATTTCTTTAATATCAGCAAGCTCGTCATCTTTAAAATCAGATAAATATTTTGGTTTTGTCATTGCTTTTAATGGAACTTTAGGATAATAAAATTCTGTTTTTTGTTTTTCACTATCTCCATAATTTCCATATTCACCAATTTCTTTTATAAATTCAAAAAAATCATTATTAACTTTTTCATCAGAAGAATTAAAAGTAAAATCAACAGCATTGTTATGATTTCCTTTTTTAAATCATTGTTTTAAGTTGTGTTCTGTTGTTTTTAATTTAGGTGTTTTAAATATGATATCTCTTGCTGATAGAGAAAATAGTTCATTTAAATTAAACAAGTGTTTTTCTGCAAAATAAAGAGGATCTTCTTTAGGATTATAAGTAATATCATCTCTATATTCTAACTTATTAATATTTATCGAAGGATCTAATGGTTTAGCTGGTTCATTAGTTTCATCAGGTTTATTATTATTTGAATTGTCAGGTTTAGTTTCATCTGATGAATTATCATCTGGTTTTCTTTCATCATGTTCACCATCATTTGAATTATTAGGATTGTTATTCGAATCTTCATTATTATTAGGATTGTCATTTTTATCATCTTTTTTATCTTCATGTTTAACAGCACAACTAGACACAAATAAAGGTGTTGTTGTTAATAATAATCCTAATAAGAAATTTACTTTTAAAATTTTTCTTGGCATAAAATCACTTCTATTCCTTTTAATTATTTTATTATAAATCAATTTAGATAAATTAACATCGATAATAAAAACACCAAGGGTGTTTAATTAGAATTATTTAAAACTTTGATAACAGGTTTGTAGCTTTTTCTATGGACATTATCAATAACTCCATACTCTTGTAATGCTTGTAAATGCATTTTAGTTCCATAACCTTTATGTTTTTCAAAACCATACATACCATATTTTAAAGATAATTCATCTAAAATTCTATCACGTGTAACTTTAGCTAAAATACTAGCACAACTAATAGAAAAACTTTTATCGTCACCTTTAACTACACAAATTGAATTATAGTCGTTTAAACCAATATTTTTATTTCCATCAATTAAAGCTAATTCAGGTTTTATCTTTAATCTTTTAATAGAATTTTTAAAACCTAGTAAACTAGCTTGTAATGGATTTAGTTCATCTACTTGATTTGCTGAAATAATTTCAATTTCATAACATAAACAATTTTGAATAATTTCATCAAATAATTGTTCTCTTAGTTTTTGAGATAATAATTTTGAATCTTTAATTTTAACATTGAAATAATCATCTTTTAAAATAACACTAGCTACAACCAAAGGACCAGCAATACAACCTCGTCCAACTTCATCACTTCCGGAAATTATTTTAACTTTATATTCTTGTTTTAAATTATCATCAAATTGTTTTCTATCTATCATAATGCACTAATATCGTCAACTTCTTCTTCTTCTTTTTTTTTATAACTAACAGCTTTTTCAATTTCTTCAGGAACAACATCTAATACTCTTTCAAGAGAAATTTTACCTATTTTACCTAGTGAAACATCTTTTAAAAATAATGAAAGAATTCTTTGCATGTCTAACATATTATCAGTTATATATCAGCGTCTTTCTTTTCCTATTTTTTCAAATATTTTATATGTATAAACTGTTTCAACAGGTCTTTGAAGATTAGTACTAATTTTGTAATATCTTTCAATATAACCTTCATAGTGATTAAAAATATATCTCATTAAACGTGCAGCAACTCGTTCTTTTGGAAAGACATTATCTTTAACAGAATTAATAGCACAAATATTTGTTGCAACAGTTTCAGATTCTAATTTAGAAGGTAAAACTCCTGGAGTATCTAAAAGGTTGATAAACTGGTTTAAATGAATAACTTGAATACCTCTAGTAATTCCTGGTTTATTACCAACTTTAACATTTTTACCTTTAATAACTCTATTAATAAAAGTAGATTTTCCAACATTTGGAATACCTATAACTAAAGCATTAATTAAAGAGTTTTTTATTCCATTTTTTTTATCTCTTTCACGTTTAGCTTCAGTAGCTTGATTAATAGCATTAATTAATTCGTTAACAATATCTAATTTTCCATTGTTATTTAAAACTATCACTTTTACCTTATCTTTTTTAGAATAGTACTTAACTCACTCATCAGTAACAGTTGGATCAGCTAGATCTGCTTTTGAAAAAACATAAATTATAGGTTTATTCTTTAAAAGTTTTTTAAAAGTTAAATTTTGTGATGAGTAAGGAGTTCTGGCATCAATTACTTCTACAACAACATCAACAATTTTTATTTTATCTTCAATTTCTTTTAATGTTTTGTTCATATGACCAGGAAATCAGTTAAACTCAGCACTCATAAACTCACATCTTTCTAATATCTAATATAAATTATACTAATATAAAAAATAAAAAACATCACAATATAGTTGATACTATGTTTTGTGATGAAATTAATTTAGTATTATTTTTTTTCTTTAGTTGGCATAATTTCTTTAATTCTTGCAGATTTACCTGAAAGTTTTCTAATGTAGTAGATTCTTGCTCTACGTACACGTCCACGTTTAATTAAAGTAACTGAATCAATAATTGGTGAGTGTAGCGGGAAAGTTCTTTCAACAAATACACCGTTTGACATTTTTCTAACAACAACTGAATAAGTAATTCCTGATCCTTGAGTTTTAATTACTAAACCTTCAAATGATTGAATACGGAATTTATCTCCTTCTTTAATTTTTACATCAACTCTAATAGTATCTCCTGATGTAAAATCTGGTAAATCATTGCGTAATTGGTTGTTTACAATATCATATTTTGATTTCATAGTTTTTGTAGCTTTTGAACTCATATTACTGTTCTCCTTTCATTTTTTTGTATAGTTCTAATTGAACCTTATTTAATTTTGATTCATCAATTAAATCTGGTCTTTTTTTAAAAGTATTAATTATTTGTTGTTCATCTCTTCATTTTGAAATATTTGCATGATGACCACTTAATAGAACATCTGGAACTTTTTTGCCTCTAAAATCATAAGGTTTAGTATAAACAGGATGATCTAATAAATTGTTTTCAAAACTTTCATTTTGATGAGATTCAGTTGCAATCACATTAGGTAAAATTCTTGAAATTGAATCAAGCATAATTAATGCCGGTAATTCTCCTCCTGTTAAAACATAATCTCCAATTGAAATTTCAACATCAACATAATCTAAAATTCTTTCATCAAAACCTTCATAATGACCACAAACTATAATTATATGTTTATAGCTATTTGCATACTGTTTTGATAAATTTTGATTTCAAGTTTTTCCTTGTGGAGTTGTTAATATTACTATTGAGTCATCAGTTTTAACTGATTCAATTGCACTAACAACTGGTTGAGACATTAAAACCATTCCTTTTCCACCACCGTATTGATAATCATCAACTTGATTATGACTTAAATTAGTAAAATCTCTAATATCTAAAATTTCAACTTCAATCGCATTTTTTTTGATTGCTTTTTTGATAATTGATTCAGATATATAAGCTTTAATCATTTGTGGAAATAATGTAATAATTGTAAACTTCATTTATTTTAAACCTTCAATGTCTTTAGCTATGATAATTTCGTTTTCTCAATCTATTGAATCTATATAAACATCAACAATAGGAACTCAAAATTGTTTATCATTAGATTTTATTTTAACAAGTTCTTGAACTGCATTACTCATATAATCAATTACAATTCCATTTGTTTTTAAACTTTTAAATTCAAAACCAATTAAGCTTTTTACTTTACAAATGTTGTTATCTTCATTTGAACAATAAGCTCTGATATTTTTAAATTTTACAACTTGATTTATGTTGTCTAAATTTAAGAACTTAACAAGTAAAAAGTTTTTATTTTGAACTCATTCTATATTTTCAACTCTTAAAACTTGAAAAGTATTTTGAATCTTAACAAATATGACATTAATCTTTTTAATATCATTAATAGCAATATCTGAATCTATAACAATTTTTACAAAACCTTTGATACCAAATGTATTTACTATAGTACCAAACTCAATTAATTTGTCATTCATCAAATACTCCTTTTAGTATGTTTAATTTAAATTATTTAGCTTTATTTGCTTGTTTAGCTTCGTGTAGAGCTTTTAAAATACCTTGTTGAGATAATAAAGTTCTAACTGTATCAGTTGGTTGAGCTCCATTCTGTAATCATTTTAAAGTTAATTCTTTATTAATTTTAACTTCGTTGTTTAATGGGTTGAATGTACCAACTAATTCAATATATTTACCATTACGATTAACACGTGAATCTGCAGCAACTATTCTGTAGAATGGTGCTTGTTTTTTACCGATTCTTTTTAGTCTTAATTTAACCATTTTCTTCCTCCTATAATTTATTTATTTTAGACCTTAATTATCATATCAATATAAATAAAAGGTGTCAAGTATTTTTACTTAACACCTATAAATTTTTATTTATGATATTTTTCATTATTAATAATTTTAAATGATCGATATATTTGTTCTATTAAAACTACTCTAAACAATTGATGTGGTAAAGTGATTTTTGCTAAAGAAATTTTATTATTAAACATAGATTTGAATTGATCAGTATATCCATCACTAGGTCCTATAACAAAAAGTAATTTACCTGATTTAAAGTCTTTATTATTCTGTATTTTTAAAGCTAATTCTTCAGATGAAACTAATTTAGAATTAACATCTAAAATAATTCTTTCATAATCTTTGTAATTATTAATTTTATTTATTAATAGTTGGGAATTAATTTCTTTTACTTTATTTAATTCTCCATTAAATTCTTCTTTAAGTTCAATAACTTCTAAATCACAAAATTTATTGACTCTAGATAAATAGTCATCAAATGCTTGAATAAAAAACTTTTTATCTAATTTTCCAAAACAAATTATTTTAATTTTCATAAATTAGAATTTAAATCCACCTTTATTAAAGTTTGGCATTCTTCCGCTTTTTAACATTTTAGTCATTTCCATAACTTGCTTTTTACCTTTTTCAAATGAATTAATTAATTCATTGAATTCTTTTTCACTTCTACCTGACCCTTTAATAATTCTATTTTTACGGCTAATTGCTTTTAAAACTCTAGGATCACGTCTTTCTTTTAAAGTCATAGAATCCATTAAAACTGAAAAAACAGCTAATTTTCTTTGTGCATCTTCAATTTGAGATTCACTTATTTTATTTGTTGGAAGCATTTTCATTAATTTATTTAAACTACCCATTTTACCAATTTGAGCTAATTGGTTTCTTAGATCTTCTAAATCAAATTGACCCATAAACATACGTGTCATTGTTTTTTGCATTGAACGTTCATCGATATTTTCAACAGCTTTTTCAAACAGTGTTTCAATATCTCCCATACCCATCAATCTATCGGCCATTCTTTTTGGATAGAATGCATTTAATGAACTAACACCTTCACCTTCTCCGATAAATTTAATTGGAAGTTTAGTCATATATGTAATTGATAGAGTAGCTCCCCCTCTAGCATCACCATCTAATTTAGTTACAATAACTCCAGAAAGTTTTAATTGTTTATTAAATTCATTTGTAACATTAATGATTTCTTGACCAACCATTCCATCAACTACTAATAAAATTTCACTTGGTGAAGTTATTTTACGTAAATTATCTAATTCATCCATTAAAACTTGATCGATTTGTAATCTACCTGCTGTATCTAAAATAACAACATCATAATTATTGTCTTGTGCGTATTCTAATGCTTGTTTTGCTGTGATTGTTGGATCTTGTTTTTGTTTTTCAAACACATCAATATTATTTTTCTCACCTAGTTGTAATAATTGTTCAATTGCTCCTGGTCTGTAAATATCTAATCCAACCATTAAAACTTTTTTCTTTTGTTTTTTTGTTAAATGATACGCTAATTTACAAGTTGAAGTAGTTTTCCCACTACCTTGTAATCCTGCCATCATAATTACAGTAGGTTTTTTAGAAAGTTCTAAAGGAGAATTTATTTTTCCAAGAATTTCAACTAACTCTTCATGAACAATTTTTACCATTTGTTGATGAGCATTTGCACCATCTTGAATATAACCACCTAAAGATTTTTCTTTTACTTTACTAATAATTTCTTTTACTGCTTCAACATTAACGTCAGCTTCTAATAAAGCTAATCTTATTTCTTTTAAAGTGTCTTTAATATTTTCTTCAGTTAAAGTTGATTTTTTCATATTTTTTTCAATGCTTTTATGCATTCTTTTTGATAAAAAATCACCAAATCCCATGTTTATTTCTCCTTTTTCAATCTTAATTATTATATCAAAAGTTAGTAAAATTCACTCTTACTAAATTTATTACTAAATTTTAAGATAAGAAAAAGAAGTTATTTTAATACTTGAACTTCTTTTCTTTCTCTTATGACTGTAATTGTAATTTCACCAGGTACAACTACTTGTTTTTTAATAGCTTCTTTCATTTGATGTAAAACTGAATTTAATTCAAGATCTGAAACAACAACAGGATCAACTATTAATCTAATTTGTCGTCCTGATTGTAATGCATAAGTTTTAGCAACACCTGGAATTTGATTACCTATTTTTTCAATTTCATGCATTCTTAATATAAATTCACCAATACCATTATTTCTAGCTCCTGGACGTGAAGCTGAAATTGAATCTGCTATTGCAACTATTGCTGAAATTTCATTTGATTTTTCAACATCTTCGTGATGAGATTCAATAGCATTAACTATAATTTCATCTTCACCATATTTTTTAGCTATTTCTGCTCCTAAAGCTACGTGACTTCCTTCATTTTCAAAATCAACTGCTTTACCAATATCGTGTAGTAATCCTGCTCTAATAGATTTTTTAACATCTAATCCTAATTCAGCAGCAATTGATCCACTTAATTTAGCAACTTCAATTGAGTGAGTTAAAACATTTTGACCATAACTTGTTCTGAAGTGTAATTTACCAAGTAATTTAACTAATTCAAAATCAAGATCATTAATATTTAATTCTTCAATGACTTTAATCCCATATTCTTCAATAATTTGGTTCACTTCTTGTTCTTGTTTTTTTAGTTCTTGTTCAATTTTAACTGGTTGAATTCTTCCATCATTAATTAATGTTTCTAATGCTCTTGAAGCAATTTCTCTTCTTATAGGATTAAAACATGAAACTGTAATTGTATTAGGTGTTTCATCAATAACAATATCAACTCCACCAACTTGTTCAAATGTTTTCATATTTCTTCCATCTTTTCCAATAATACGACCTTTCATATCATCATTTGGAAGTTTTATAATATTAGAAGTTTTTTGATTAGCTACATCAACTTTAATTCTTTCCATAGCTGAAACAATAATATTAGCAGCTATCATTTTTGATTTACTATAAGCTTCAGTTTCTGCATTTTTTAAAATAGTTAATAAATCTTTTTGATTTCTTTGTTCTATTTTTTTGATTAACAATTCTTTTGCTTGAGATTTAGTAAAATTTGAAACTTCTTCTAAACTTGAAATAATTTCATCTTCTCGGTCATCTAATTGTTTTTTTCTTTTATCAAGATCTGATAGTCTTAATTCTAATCTTTGAGCTTTAGCTTCGTTTAATTTTTTATCTGCTTCTATGTTAGATTGTTGTAAATTTAAATTATTTTTAAGTTCTTGCAGTTCTAATTTTTGAAGTTCAACTTCTTTTTCAAAAATTCTTTTTGCATCATTTATGTCTTTATAACCTTCTGCAACAATTTTCTTTCTTTCTAGTTTAGCTTCTTTTATACGTTCTGCAATGATTTTTTTTCTAGTTTTAGATCATATTAGATATCAAATAATAGATGCTTGAACTATTAATATAACTAATGCCGTACATGCGGTAATAATCAGATATATTTCTCAAATATCCATTTTAATCTCTATTCCTTTCTTCTTACGAAAATAGGATTTGTTCTTTATACTTTATTAATTATAACATTATTAAAAAGATAATAGAGTGTGAGAAGAATATAAATTACTAATAAAAAAACCGGTAGTAATTAAATATCTCGTTTTTTGTTAATAAGATTAAAAAGATTAAAAAAACTAAACTAAACTAAACTAGGACATTTTTTGATGTTTTAAGATTCTTTTGTTGTTATATCATTTAATAAATTATTCAATTTCATTTCTTAATTGGTTGAAAATTAGTTTTAATATAATTTTTAAATCAGCAAATATTTCAGACTTTAATATTTGATGAGATATTTAACAAAATTAAAAACAAATAAGTCAATAACTTTATAAAAACACCTTAAACTTCATTTTAAAGCCTATAATGATCTAAATGCTTATTTTGATAAATTTATTAATATACTTATTTTAAATTATTACCTTTTATTTAAAAGACTAGATACAAACATTCGATTTTTGTCAAGTCTTTTTTTTTTTTTTTGCAACTATAATATAAATGTTTAAAAAAATATAAAAACATATTTCATTATTAAAAAAACATAAGAATATAAAACAAATAGAAAGGAATTATATGAAGTTATTTAAATACCTTTTCTTAATAGGACTTATTGCACAACCAGTTATTTTAATACCAAGTATTGTTAATAATACAACTAATAAAAGCCAATATAATTTAAATAAAAATAAAAACCTTATTGAGCAAATTAAAGATAAAATTAAAACATTAAAAGAACAAGTTGAAACTTTAAAAACAAAAATTAATGAAATTAAAGATATACAAGAAGAGATAATAGAACAAAAACAACAACTTGAAAATAGTGTTAAAGAACTTGAAGCTAAAGTTGAAAAACTAGAAGCTGAAGTATCATCACTTGCTAAACAAAATCAAGAATTAAATGAAGAAAGAGGACAACTTAATGCAAGACTTTGGGTATTAGGCACTGAAGTTAGTCAACTAAGATCTTCATTTGAAAAACAACAAAATGAAATAGATTTATTAAAAAGAGAAAATAGAGAAATAAAACAAATTATTGTTGATAATATATGAAACTCTGAATTTAAAGATGATATTTGAGCTAAATGAACATTTAAAGATATTATTGATAAATTAAATAAAAGGTTAAAAGAAAAAGGGTTTGTTGATGAAGTTGAATTAAAAGATGTTAGACCAAGCGATAAACCAAAACCAGATACTACTAAACATATAGATATTGTAGTTAAAACTAAATCAATAACTCTTAGATTAGATATAGCAAAAGTTTGACCAGAAAAACAAGAAGCTAAGTACAGAAATTATGAATGTATTGAAATAGGTTATGATGCAGAAGGAAGAATTGAAAGATTTTTACAAACTACTAATAAAGTTCCTGAAAAACTACCACGTTTTATTTGAAGTTTATCTTCAGCATTTAAACAAGTTCAATCATCTTCTATAACAAATCTTGACAAATGAGATACATCAAATGTAACTGATATGGGTTGAATGTTTGCTGAAGCTAAATTCTTTAATCAAGATATCTCAAAATGAAACACATCAAATGTAACTAATATGAATTCTATGTTTTGTCAGGCTACAAGCTTTAACTGAGATATCAATACAAAAAAACTACAAAAACAAAATGGTGAAGAGTACACTGCTTGAGATGTATCAAAAGTAGAAAATATGGAATGAACATTCTCTGAAACACACAGTTTTAATAAACCACTTGACAAATGAGATGTTTCAAATGTTAAAAAAATGAAATCAATATTTGAAAATGCTATTGCGTTTAATCAAGATATTTCAAAATGAAATTTAATTAGTATTAATCTAAATAAAGAAAATAATGAAAATTGAGAAAATTGAGAAAGTTTAAAAAATTGAGCTGATTCAAGTCCCTTAAAACGAAATAAAAAATATTGACCACAACCTTTTTTAAGATTTAATTTACTTCTTAAATATGTTCAACCTATTTTAGTTAAAATAGACGATTTTGCTAGACTAGATTCTAACCATCCTGACAGAAAAATAGGTTTTACTCATAACGGTTTTTTAAATCATATAACTTCTAAGTTAAAAGGTAATCCACTATTTACTAATATAAAAGATGATCTACAATTAGTTGATAATGATATAAAATTTAAACATATACAAGAAGAACCTATAAAATGAAATTATAATGGTATGATATTTGAAAGAAAAGTTAAATTCAGATATAAAGAATTTGCAAATACAGTTTATGTTGATAAAGATGATGAAATTCAAGAAACCAATGCAACGGATTTAACAAATATAGGTAAAATAGAAAAAATAATTACAATAGGTTACTATCCAGAAAATAAACGTCTTAAAATTAAAATTGTAAAGATGCCTACAGATTTAATAGAAGTTCCAGAATATTTACCAAAAGAAATCGTTGATTTATCTAATGCATTTGAGAATCATAAAACTAAAACTATTAAAGGTATTGAAAAATGAGAAACAGGTTCTGTAGAAAACATGTCAGAAGTCTTTAAAGGTGCTAAAAATTTTGATCAAAATATATCTTCTTGAAATACTTCAAATGTACAAGTTATGAATAATATGTTTAATAATGCCGAAAAATTCAATCAACCTTTAAATGATTGAGATGTTAGAAAAGTTGCATTTATGATAGGTATGTTTGATAATGCAAAAGAATTTAATCAACCACTAAATAATTGAAAAACAGTAAACCTAAGAAATACATCAAAAATGTTTACTAAAGCATCTAAATTCAACCGAGACTTAAGTAATTGAAATGTTGAACAATTGACAGATATGAGTTATATGTTTTTTGATGCACACGAGTTTGGAAAGGATCAATTGGTACTTGATAACCAAAATCAACCAATTAAAGATAAATTTAATTATAATGATGGATGAAAACTAAGAAAAATTAAAAATGCAGAATTTTTCTTAGGTGGTAGAAATAAATTTAAAAATTATTTAAGAGATTGAGAAAGATGATTTAGTCAAAATAATACTAAACATTACAAATTTATTGAAGGTGTAAATGCAATTAATGGTAACTACTGGGATAATAATAAAAAACAATGAGTGAGAGGTCATTATTTACCAGTTCGAGTATTCATTGCAGTAGACAGATGAGAATATTAAATTTCTACTATTTTATTTCTATAAGCGATTCATATTATTTTTCTATATTAAAACAAAAATCATAAAAAACAAGTTTTAATTTTAATAACAAAGATATAAGATTAATCAAATAATAATAAAAGATTATTGTATAAATCAACTATAAAAAATATAGTTATATAAAAAACAAGATTTATTTAATCAAATATCTCGTTTTTTTGTTAATAAATTAAAAAGATTAAAAAAACTAAAATGTACTCTTTTTGTTTAGAAAAATTAATAAAATTTTTACAAAATACTTTTAAAAGACTATTAATAGTTTTACAAAATGTTCAACATATGATTATCAAATATTAAAATTAAATTAACATAGGTGATTAATATGAGTTTAAAAACTATTTTTCATATAGATATGGATGCTTTTTTTGCAAGTTGTATGCAAACTAAATATCCTATTTATAAAAATAAAGCTATTGTAATATCAAATAATAATGATAAATCAATCATTACAACAGCAAGTTATCAAGCAAGAAAATATCATATAAAAGCAGGTATGGCTTTGTTTGAAGCTAAAAAACTATATCGTGATATTATTAGTGTTAAACCTGATATGAACTATATTAATAATATTTCTGATCAAATATGAACTTATATTAAAACTAATATTACTAATAAAATAGAAATTGCTTCAATTGATGAAGCTTATTTAGATGTAACTGATCTTGTTGTAAAAACTGATGTAATTAAATTAGCTAAAAAAATTCAACAGAATATTTTAGACAAATTCGATATAAGTTGTTCAATTGGTATAGGATTTAATAAATTTGTTGCTAAAATGTCTACAAGTTTAAATAAACCGTTTGGAATTACTTTAACTACCATAGATAATTTCAAAACTAATATTTGAAATATAGATATTAAAGATATGTATGGTGTTGGTCCTTCAACTATTAAATTATTGGAAAATACTAATATTAAAACAATCGCTGATTTAGCAAATACTAGTGATGAAGATATCTATTATTTGCTACATAATAAAGGTTTAATTTTAAAAAAACAAGCTAATGGATTATCAAGTGATTATGTTGATTATTTATCTAGTGATTATAAAAGTATTTCAAAAGAAATAACTTTATCAAGCGCAATTTATCAATATGATGAAATAGAAAATATTATTTTAAACCTATCTAAACAAGTATCAGATAAATTAATTAGAAATAACTTATCTTGTAAAACTGTTGAAATTAAACTTAAATATAAAACTTCATCTAAACAATATCTTACAAGACATAAACAAATAACTTTAAATAAATATATAAATGATTATCAGTTAATTTATAATAATGCATTGACTTGTTTTTATGATTTAATTGAAGATAATAAAGCTGTGATTTTAATTGGAGTGGGAGTTAATAAATTAATTAGTAATAATCAAAACTGAGTTCAATTAACTATTGATAAAGATCAAAAAATAGATAATAAACAAGTCGAACAATCTTTATTAATAGAAGATTTAATTTTTGATATAAATAAAAAGTTTAATAAAAACATAATTAAAAAAGCAAAAGACGTTAAAAAAACTAGATAATATCTAGTTTTTAATTTATAGTTACAATATTTAAATTTTTATCTAGTTATTATTTTTATTTTAAATATAAAAACCTAGCACATTTTTATTTAAAATTCTAGTCTTGATTTTTAAAAAAAAAAAAAAAAGATAATGAATTTGCAAAAAATGCAATATCTTTTTAAGTCAATTTTAAATAAAGTGTGGAGTTTATTATGAAGAAATTATTATCAATTTTTACAGCAATTGCAATGGTTGCTACAACTAGTTCAGTTATTGGGTGCAAAACTCAAGAAAACACAAAACCAATTAATTCAAGAGAAGAAATAAATATATCAAAATTAATAGTTGAAAGAAATCTATCTATAATAGAAACTAAAAATATATCAATAGAAAATATAAAGCAAAAAATAAAAAGATATAATGAACATATTTCAGATGAAATTTTAGAAAATTTTAATTTAGAAATATCAGAATTTAGTGCAAAAGTTAAATCTAACAATCATCATATCATAGGTGAAATTGAAGTTAAATTTATACCAGTAGATGATAATCTTAGTTTTGTTAGAAAAGCTGTTTATGACAAAAACGATTCTAGTGTGTGTGAAAAAATAGGATATTTCAAAAACCTTGAAGGAGAATGATGCATAGAAGGTTTTGATCCTAATACTCAAGTTGTTCCAAAAGAATTACCTTGATTTGTTACTATTTTAGAACAAGCATTTTATCAAAATAAAAATGAAACTATAACAAATATTGATCAATGAGATACTTCAAATGTCACTGATATGAATTGAATGTTTAAAGGTGCTAGAAACTTTAATCAATCATTAGAAAAATGAAACACATCAAATGTAGTTGATATGAGCGGGATGTTTGCAAATTCTCATGAATTTAATGGTAATATAAGCGCATGAAACACTTCAAGTGTAATTAAAATGCACCATATGTTTGATGATGCTAGATCATTTACTCAAGATATCTCATCTTGAGATACATCAAGTGTTGAAGATATGCACGGTATGTTTTATGGTGCAGAATCATTTAATGGAAATATAAACACTTGAGATGTTTCAAAAGTAATTAATATGAATAATATGTTTACTCATGCAAAAAACTTTAACCAAGCATTAAACAACTGAAACACAGAAAAAGTAATAGATATGGGTTACATGTTTTTTAATGCAGATAAATTTAATCAAGATATTTCTAATTGAAATGTTGAAAATGTTAGAAATTCAGCAGGATTTAGTTCAAATAAAGAATGATTAAAAGAACATCAACCTAAATTTAGAATATTAATACCAAGAATAGAAGATTAAGTAATCGGTGAATAATTTTGAGGCTTCATTTTAGTATAAATAAAAAGTAAAAAAAAGGACGCATGTCCTTTTTTAAACTCTATAAGATTTATGATTGAGCATAGTTATAAATTGCATTAACTAGATAACCTACTAATTTGTTTTTCTTGAACTTCAAAATTTAATAATAAAATTTCTTTTTCTTTATTTGTAATTCTTGTTTCTAATTCTTTGATTTTAGTTTTTGAATCTATAATAGCAGTATTAATTAAGTTTAAAATAGTATTATTTAAACTTGGTGTTGATTCAAATTTTTGTTTTTCTATATTTAAATCATTTATTGAGTTTTTGATAGATTGTTTTTCTATTTTTAATTCTTTAGTTTTAGTTTTTAGTGTTTTAGAAGTTAGTTTTTGTTTCTATTAATGTTTTTAATTCTTTTAGTTTTAAATTAAGTCTTTCGTGTGATTCTGAAAATTGAACTTGATCAGAAAAAGTTCTTTTATTTATGTCATTATTAATGTTTTTCATATTTCTTTTAAACAATTTAGAAGTTGAATAATGTGCTTAATATTAATCCAAAAATTGATAATAAATTCTTATTCATATCTTTCTCCTTTCATACATTACATTACTTAAGATTATATAGATATAAAATTTTTATTTATTGAATTTACAGAAAAGGCTTTTTATTTGCATAAAAAAACAGAGATTTAATCTCTGTTAAAACTATTTCTTTTTTCAATTATTCACAGAATTCTCAAGTATTGTGAAATTACAATGTCTTTTTAATACAACTCCAGTTTCTTTTTGTTTTGTATAAAGATTTATAGCTGTTTTATAATTTTTTTGTTTATTCCCCACACAAAATTCACATTCTTTTAATAACAGCTTTTTATAAGTCGGATCAAAATCATTGAAATTAAGTTTTGTATATGTTCCTTCTGGAGTTGGTATCATCTTTTTAATATCGATTAGTGATAACATTTGAATATAATTATTCATATGTTTTTTATACACTTTATTAGATAGATTATCATCATTTATTGGAGTAGTTATAAGAATATGTTCTCTGCTAGTTGTTTTAAATTTAGAATGCTTAGGTTTTGCTGATGTAAGAGGAATAAAATAACTTAAATTATCTAAAAATACAATAATTCCAACAAAAGGTTTTGTTTTATTAGAATAAGAAGGATTATAATAAACTTCTTTATCTACTTCATATAAAAATTTTAAGTATTCATTATCTATAACATATAACATATAGTCCAAAATCTTTCATAATATATCTCACCTATCTAATAAAAAACAGAGATTAATCTCTGTTAAAACTTTAAAGATCCACCTTTGGGATATAGATGGTGGGACACCTTCTTTACAATTTAATAATATTACATTTTTATAATAATTTCAAATGTTTAGGTTTTTCTCTGGAATATCAAATGTTTAGGTTTTTGAAATGTTCACTATTTTATTTTTTTAATCCTTTACTTCTTGAAGTGTAATAAAAAGCTTCGCTTAATGTAGGATGAGTGTAAATTGATTTTTGTAGTGTATCAAAAGTTAATTTTTGTTGCATAAATAAAGCTATATGATTAATTAAAATATTAGCTTGATCGATCATCATAAAACATCCTAAAATTTGATTAGTTGTTGTTGAAATTAAAAATTTAATAAAAGAATAATCTTTAACAAAACCTTCAGCATGAGCTTTAGGAAGATATTGTGAATTGACAATAACTATTTCAAAAGGAGTCTCATCTTTTTCTATTAATTGTTGTTGAGTTAAACCGATTCCAGCAATTTCTGGATTTAAATAAATTGTTCAAGGAACTAAGTTTAGATCTAATTTTTCTGACTTTTTAAAATTTAAAATATCTTTTGCTACAATATCAGCTGTTTTATAACCTACTGAAGAAAGTAATCTTAATCCTGTAATATCTCCAATTGCATAAATATTATCAAAATTAGTTTTCATATTTTCATCTACTATAACAAATCCGTTTTGATCTTTTTTAATATCTATATTTTTAAATGATTCATTATTAGCAGTTCTTCCTACTGCTAAAAGTATTTTTTCTGCTTGAATAAAAGTGTTATTGTAATAAACTTTGTTATCTTTAATTTCACTAATATTTACGTTATCTATAACTTTTATATTCTTTTCTTTAAAGTATTGTTTAACACTTCTTTGAATATCAATATCAAATTTTGATAGAAAATCAGTATTAGTTAAAATAGTTATTTCTGTATTTAAAGTATTGTATAAATAACTAAATTCTAAACCAACAGGACCATCTCCGATAATAACTAGTGATTTAGGTACATCTTTTAAAGTTAAAGCTTGAGTTGAATCAATTAAATAACCATCTTTTTTAGCTTGTTCTAAACCTTTTAAATTAATTATTTTAGATCTAGAACCAGTTGCTAAAACTAGCTTATCAAAACTAATGATTTGATCATTTATTTTAATAGTATTTTGATCTAAAACTTCACCATAACCTTTAAATAGAGTTACACCATTACTACTTAAATTATTTTCCATATTTTTGTTAAAATAGTTTTTATTATCAATTCTTCTTTGTTGCATCTGTGAAAAATCATATCTAACATTATCAGAAAAAACTCCATAATTTAAACTATTTTTAACTAATTCATAAACTCTAGCGGATTTAATTAATGTTTTAGTTGGAACACAACCTTTATTTATACAACCTCCACCAAGGTCTTCAGCTTCTATCAATGCTACTTTTAATTTATTAGCACCTAAAATGTTTGCTAATCCATTACCAGCAGGACCAGCACCTAAAATAACTACATCAAATTTTTGCATAATACTCCTTTTTTGTTTTTTAATATTTTAATATAAATAAAATTAGAACTTAGAATTTTTTACTAAAATTTTTAGGAAATGATACCTTACCAATTATATGTTTTGGATCCAAAACATATAATTGGTAAAGGAGGTTAGAATGTTTACTATTTTAGACAATAAGTCATATGCAGAAATTAAAAAACGTATATTAGATATCTTTGCAAAAGATCCTAAAAGATCATGTTTATCAATAGCAAAGCAATTTAATAAATCTGTTTCTACTATAAAAAGATATAAGAAAGAATATCTTGATTTTATAAATACCGGAAAGGAGATAATACTTTCTCATAAAAATGTAAATAACAAGAATGCGCAAAAATATAGTGATGAAACAATATACAACTTGGGTGAAGTTTATCAAGGAGAAATGAAAATAACAGGAGGAGAGAACAATAATGGTAGTTGTTCATTTTTGACGTTGAAAAATTATCATAGTTGTTTAAAAGAAAAATTTGGTTATAAGATTTCATATTCTAATTTAGATAAAAGATTAATAAAACAAGGTTTTGCTAGTGCATACTGTAAGAGAAAAACTAGAAAAGAAGTAAAAAAAATAAGAA
>NZ_LFYS01000030.1 GCF_001199495.1 Mycoplasma sp. HU2014
AATAAAATAACAAATTAAAGATTTTATTAAATCAGTTTTTTCTTTAAAAACTTTGTTTAGTATTGAGCTTACGTTTAACTTTTCTAATATTTTGTCAACAACCAATCTCGCACCAAATGATAAAACCCTTGAAAATTGACTATCGTTTTCTTCAAGTGAAATACCGAAATCTCCAAAGTAGGTAACATAGTTTTCGTTTGGTATCATCATTGTTTCTTTTTCATCAGAAACAATACCTATGCACGCTCTTTCGTTCTCACTATATCCCTTTTCTTTATTAAAAATTTTCTTGGTTGTATAGTACACATAAGTACAGTTTTTTCTTCTACTAAATACAATATCTTTTGATGGAATTTTTACAGGTTTAAAAGCCATTTTTTTATCTCCTTTTACTAGTTACATTATATCACTATTTAAAGTAAAAATCTAGTGTTTTTTCAAAATAAAAACCCTTTAAATAAAGGGTTTACACTTCATTATTAATAACTAGTTACAAAATTGTGAAAAGTTCAGGATCTAAGTTGTGAACAAATAGCTAAAAAAGTAGAAAAAATTAGTGGATATGAAACTAAATCAACAGTTTTAGGTCATATGCAAAGAGGTGGAATACCTACTTCTATGGATAGATATTTAGGTTATTTATTTGGAAACTATGCAGTTGAATTATTATTAGAAAATAAAAGTAATTTAGCAATAGGGATTAAAGATAATAAATTAATAGCATTAGATATTAAAAAAGCATTAGATATTAAAAAAACTGATAATAAGAATTTAATAAATAATATAAGAAATATTAATTCATTTTATAAAAAATAGTAAATAAAAACTCTTATCTTTTCTTTAGTTAATACACAAATTGCATACTTTTTCAAGTTTTTTTTTTTTTTGATTTTATAATTAAATTGTCTAGAAAATGATATCTATACACATTTTAAAAAGGAATTATTATGAGATTAGTAAAAAGTTTAATTGTAAAAATAGGTGCTAGTGTACTAGTTACTAGTGGAACAATAGCTAGTGTTGGTACTGGTATTTATTATTTAAATAAAACAAATCAAGAAAGAAAAAACTTAATAATATTAATTAAAAATACTAATATAGGTTTTATAAATAAATCTGAGTTAAATGAAAATAAGTTAATAGAATTAATTAAAAAAATAAATCCTAATTTGAATCTTGATTTTAGCAAATTAGAATTTCATATTCAAAGCGATAAAATTGTTGTTAAACCAAAACCTAATGATAATACATATAAAAATCAAGTTAAAATTTTATTTACTTTAAGTCAAGACCTGTCAGTAATAATTAATAATAAAGATTTAGGAACAATTAATAGTTCTGATAAAACTAATCAAAATTTATTAAAATTAATAAAAGAAAAGAATCCTGGTTTAGATACTGATAAAGTAGAATTGGTAGTTCAAGAAAATAAAGTTATTGTTAAACCTAAAACTGGTGATAAAACATATGAAGGTGAAGTAGAATTTACTTTTAAAGTTCTTACAAAAGAAGAACAAATAAATATACAAATAAATATTAATAAAATAAAAGCAATTTGAAATGATGAATTTAAAGATAGATTTTATGATGGAAAGAATTTTTATTATGAAGACAATTTATCTTTAAATAATGAAAAACTTTTAAAAGCTATTAATAGAAGATTAAAAGTTAATGGATTAAATATTTCAGTTTCTAAAGGTGATGAAAACATCAATCTACAAGAATGAAATAAAAAAATAATAACAAAAGGTCAAGCATCATTTGAAATTAGATATAGAAATGAACTAATCAAGCTTGATTTAGGTGAGTTTAATAAATTTAATACAAAATTTAAAGATGATAAAAAAGAAGAAGTAGTTGAACTAGGATATATAATTTCTCCAGAAGATGGATTATTTACTGCTTTTGTAGATAATATTGAAAATAGAGAAAATGCTAAAAATATTAAAAAGGTTCCAGATAAATTAAATCCAAAAATCGAAAGTCTTGCTTTTTTATTTTATAGTAATATAAATGAAAAAATCGAAGGTATTGAGAAATGAGATACTTCAAATATTACTAATATGTTTAGAATGTTTGAAGGAGCTGAAAATTTCAACCAAGATATAAGTGGTTGAAATACTTCTAAGGTAAGAAATATGTCTGCGATGTTTTTAAATACATTTGATTTTAATCAAAATATAAATACAAAAATTATAGTTAAAGAAGATCGAACAAGTTATAAAGCTTGAGATGTATCTAGTGTAACTGATATGAGTGGGATGTTTGATGGTGCAGAAGCATTTAATCAGAATATAGGTAATTGAGATGTATCTAATGTAATTAATATGAATGGGATGTTTGGTGGTGCAAAAGCATTTAATCAAGATATTTCAACTAGACAAATT
>NZ_LFYS01000031.1 GCF_001199495.1 Mycoplasma sp. HU2014
TTTAAAAGTTCTCTAAAGATATGATTGTTTAATTTTTCATTTAGTGCAAATAGACCATATGATTTAACGTCTACTTCATATGTTTGTTTTTCAATACTTTGATAAACACCATTGATAATCTTTCCAATAACTCCTTTTTCAACAGGAATAATTTTTCCATTTTTTCTTATTGATGTTCTTTTTATAACATTATAAACACCTTCTTTTGTGGTTGCTTTTACTCTGGTACTAGATGGTCTTGGAATTTCTAATATGTCTTTAGGAATGGCCATTTTTATATCTCCTTTTTTATGTGTTAAACACTATACATATATATTTATTTTACCACCTATTTTTAGTTTTTTAAACTTTTTTTAAATAAAATTAGAACAAAAAATAGAGCTTTTTTAGCTCTAGATTTAAGAAAATTTAATTTTTTAGATATTTTAATGTATTTAATGGACGAAAATAAGAATTTTTTAGTAAATTATTAAAATTATATAGTGTCCAAAATTGGGAATTTTTTAGTAAAATATATAAACAAGGAATTGATTATAGTTACGACTGAGAAGTTAAATCATTAAATTTTGCTGCTAAAGAAGAATATTTAATCAAAAAAGATGAAATTGATTTAGAATTTATTCCTTTAGTTAAACAAGCAAAAGAAAAATATCATGAAATATCAAAAGAAAAAAATAAACATAATGAAATTACTAAAAAACTTCTTCAACAAGAAAAAGAGTCTTATCAAACTGACTTACAATTTGCAACAACTAAAAGTGAAAAGAAAAATCTGAAATTAGAACACAAACAAAACAAAAAAGAAATCAAAACAAGAAATGCTGTTAAACAAGCAAAAGACAATTGAACTTATTTAAAACACAGTTTTAAAACAGAAAAAACTAAAAATAAGTTAGAGTATGTCGCAGAAATTGAAAACATAAAAAATAATTTACCAATCGAATACCCAGTATGAAAGGAAATTCTTTCTATTGCATTTGGTTGATTCCCTGGAGTTGCACCATTGATTAATGGTCAATATAAAAAAGCGCTGCTAATGTTTGCTGCACTGCCAGTATTAATGTCATTTATATTATATTCATTTGGAGTTGGAAACGTTGAAGGGAAAGGTTTATTAGGATTAGTTGATTTTGGTGCTAGTGTTCACGATAGTGATGGACGTTTCTATCTAGTTGAAGGTATTATTTCACTTATTCTTACTTTTGGAACATGTCTTGCAATTCTTTCTACATGAATTGATTCAAGAGGTAACGCTAAAAAAATGAGAATAGGTTCAAGATCAAGTACTTTTAGTCAAACAAGAACATTCTTAAAATCACATGGAATTCCATACATCTTATCATTACCTGCTATTATAGGAATAATGTTTATTGTACTTGTTCCAATTATTTCAACAGTAATTATTGCATTCACTAATTATGGTAAAGGAAACGATCCAGGACGTCCTGGTCAAATCATCCAATGAGTTGGATTTCAAAATTTTAAATCTATTTTCGGAGGAGAATATTTCCCATCATTCAAATACGTTATGGGATGAACATTCACATGAGTTATCTTTACTACAGTTTCAGTTATTGCAGTAGGTTCATTATTTGCATTACTAGTTAATCATGATAGATTAAAAGGAAAACGTATTTTCAGATTAATATTTTTATTACCTTGAGCTGTTCCTTCATTTATTATGATCATGGTATTTGCAATCTTACTTTCAAGTGCGGATTTTAATAGATTCACACAAAGATGAATTGGAGTTAGTGGATGAACTGCAAGACAAACTCAAGCACGTATTGTTCTGATAATGTTACAAACATGATTAGGACACTCATACATGTTCTTATTAATCACTGGTGTTTTACAAGGTATATCAAAAGACCTATATGATTCATCAACAATTGATGGTGCTTCAAGATGAAAACAATTAATGAGAATTACAATCCCACTAATTCTTGCTCAAGTTGCTCCGTTACTAGTTGGTCAATTTGTATTCAACTTCGGTAACTTTGGTATTATTTATCTATTTGGAGCAAACGCTCAAGCTTTAAACCCTGCAGATAATAAACCATATCCAGGACAACCTGGTATAACAGATATTTTAATTTCATTCGTGTTTAAAATAGCAACACACCCAGACAGATATACTTATGGTATTGCTGCTTCATTTATTATAGTTTCATCATTTATTGTTGTTGGAATCTCAGCAAATGGATTTAGAAGAATGAACGCTTTCAAAAATTAGGAGGTAAAATTAATGGCTATAAAAATTCAAGTTAAAAAAGAAGATGTAGTAGGTAAATCTATACAATTTTCTAGTCTTTTAAAACCAGTTAAAAAATACGATATATCAAATTTCAAAAGATCTGGTTATTCGGCTATTATAAGAAAAACACTTCTAAATCATGAAACTATAAAAAACACAAATAAAGTAAAAGAGTATCAACAATTTATAAAAAGCAATTACATTATTGGAAATATTGTTGATGTTTATAAAAAATTTACTGATGATAAAAAACTAATAGAAGGTTTATTATTATCATTAATTTCAAATGCATTTTCAACATTTAATGATAAAAACAATTTTAACGTTTTTGTTGGAAATCAAAGCATGAATGAAGTAAATAAAGAAACTATTGATGAAGAGTTAATTAAAGAAATTGAAAATTATGCAAAGAAACAATCTATAAAAGATTTTGGTCATTTTGGATTTAAAAATTTAGACACATATGAATTTATTTCTAATTGACAAAAAATTAATGCTATTATTGTTTGTTATTTCAAAAAGATTAATCTTGAAGAATTGGGAAGAATTTTAGCTAGTGAATTCTTATTAACTTATGAGACACATAAAGAAGTAAAAGACTTTGTTTCTATCAATCTAATTGAACATGAAAATTTATCAGAAGATTTCTCATTTAATAAAATCAATTCATTACTTGAAGAAGCCTTTGATGAAATGAATAATCAAAATATTGATAGTTTAACAGTTCAAGAAATTATTATCTTATTACTAAAAAAATCATTGACTTACCAAATTGAAAATGGTGATAAAAAATGATGAACCAAAATAGTTGATAACAGAAAATCAAAAGAAAAATTTAGATTATATTGTAGTGAAGAAATTAACGATAAAATCGCAAGTGAATTGCGTATGTTAACTAATCCTCAACTTTTAGGTCAAGTTCAAGATAAAAAAAGTGAACAAAAGAAAAAGTTTAATCATTACAATGTTTTAAAAATTAATAACAAAAATTACAAAATAGATCCTGAAGGATTAAAAAACGCTAAAGCAATTTTTAAAAACAAAGATCTTATTGATTTTCAAGCTAGTTTAAGTGAAACATACTTTAGATCTAAACACTTGAATTTTAATAAATATCATAATCATTTATTAATCGTAAAACTATCTACTTTAGCATATCTTTACCCATTAAAAAATAAAGATAAAAATATCAATTTTGATAAAGCTAGAGAAGTATTTGAAACATTAATATTAAAAATAGCAAGCCAAATTTCTGCTGAATTTACTAGTTTATTAGAAAATATAATTTCAAGTGATCAAAAATTAAAAAATGATCTATTTGAAAGTAAGGAAATAGATAAATTAGGACGTTATAAACATTGATCAAAATATGTTGCAATAAATAAAGCAATATATGAGAATTTAAACTTAAACACAAGAATAATAGAAGCAAGTGTTATATACGAAATTCTTAAAAATGAAGTATTCACTTATGAAACTATGAAAAAATCTAATTCATTATTCAATAATTGTGAAGTTTCATACAATGATATTTCAAAATATCAAAATGACTTATTATTTATAATTGAACAAGAACTTAAAAAAGAAAAAAATAATGCTTATGTTAAATATGTTAGATTTTTAACTGAAACATTTGGAAAACTTTATCTATCAGATAAACCTCCATTAAATATTTATGGAAAAATTGGTCTAGTATTTACTTACTTAGTATTAATTGCATGAGCATTAATAATTATTGTTCCAGTCGTTCAAGTTGTCTCTCAAGCGTTTAACTGATACTCATCAAACGCTTCAACTTCAAGTGCAGGAAAAATCGGAACAGTTGGTAGATTTGACTTTAAACAATTTGCATTTAGTGCTGCTAACTTTAGTTATTTATTTACTGAAACTAAATTTAAATTTTGAATAGCAAATTCATTAGTTATAGCAATTATTACAATGCTAGCTATGGTATTTGTAACTGCTATGGTTGGATATGCATTCTCTCGTTTTAGATTTAAAGGTAAAAGAGTTAGTTTAATGACTGTTATGTTGATTCAAATGATACCAACCGTTTCAAGTTTTATTGTGTTTTATGTAATGTTCCAATTACTACATGAAAAATTCAAAATACCAGGTCAATTAATGATTATATTTATTTATGTTGGTGGTGGAATTCCTGGAAATGTATTTGTTCTTAAAGGATTTCTAGACAACATTTCGACAGATATAGATGACGCTGCTAAAATTGATGGATGTAGTATTTGAATGGTATTTACTAGAGTAATCATTCCATTAGCTAAACCTATGTTATCAGTTATTGCTTTATGATCATTTATTGGACCATTCGGTGATGTTCTATTACCAAAATTATTACTAGATGATCCTGAAGAATGAACAATGGCTACAGGATTAAACAGTTTACTAAATCAATCAGGAGTAATTTCACAAGGGGCATTCGCTGCTGGTTCATTACTTGTTGCTGTTCCTATTAGTACACTATTTATAATGCTTCAAGGAAATATTACAAGCGGATTATCAGGAGGAGTAAAAGGTTAATATGAAAGTTGAATTAAGAAATATATCAAAAAAATACGAAGGTAACTCATTTTACACACTTGAAAACATTGATTTAACTATTGATGATAATGACTTTTGTGTAATTTTAGGACCATCTGGATGTGGTAAAACCACATTATTAAGAATTATTGCAGGTCTAAACTCAATTACAAAAGGTGACTTATTATTTGATGGAGTTAAAGTAAACAACCTTTTACCAAAAGATCGTGATATAGCTATGGTATTTCAAAGTTATGCTTTATACCCTCACTATAATGTTTATAAAAACCTAGCCTTTGGTTTAGAGATGAAAAAAGAGAAAAAAGAAATCATCAACCATAGAGTTAGAGGAGCTGCAAAATTATTAAATATTGAAAAATATTTATTCAAAAAACCTAGAGAATTATCAGGAGGACAACAACAACGTGTTGCTTTAGGGCGTGCGATTGTTAGAAAACCTAAACTATTCTTAATGGATGAGCCATTATCAAACTTAGATGCTAAACTAAGAGAATCAATGAGAACTGAATTAGTTTCAATTCACAGAATTTTAGGAACAACTACAATTTATGTTACTCACGATCAATTAGAAGCTATGACAATGGCTACAAAAATTGTTTTAATGAATAATCAAGTTATTCAACAAGTTGGTAAACCAGAAGAATTCTATAATAAACCAAATAACTTATTTGTAGCAAAATTTATTGGGACACCAACAATGAAAGTTTTAGAAGGTAGACTTAAAGGTCAAAACTTCGTTTGTGACACTAAAGACTACAAAGTTAAGTTAACAAAAGAAGAAGTAGAGTTAATTAAAAAAGAAGGAACAGATAGATTATACTTAGGTGTAAGAAGTGAAGATGCAACTATCGTTGATTATGATGATCCAAAAGCTAATGTTCAAGGAACAGTTATTAACTCTGAGTTATTAGGTATGAACAAACAAATTACTTGTGAGATTGAACCATCAAACAATTTTGTTATTACAGCAGCAAAAGATGCTTCTATTTCAATTGACAGTAAAGTAGGAATAAAAATCAATAGATATCATTTATTCAACGGTATTACTGAAAAACGTATCGGGTAATTTAACAATTTAAATTTCAAATTATTTTTACAAACAATTTCAAAAAAAAGACATACTTTTTACTAGATATAATAATCTATAAGTATGTCTTTTTGAGTAAAAAAATAAAAATAAAATTCCAGAAAAATAAAAATAAAATTTCAAATTATAATATTTAAATTTAAAATCTAATTATAGATATTAAATAGGTGAGAGAATGAATACAAAAATTGATGTAAATATTAAAAGATTATTTGAAGTAGATGAATGAAAATTAACTGAAAATAAACTACCTGAAGATGGCTTTGATTTTAGATTAAGTGAATCAATTACATCATTAGGAAATGAATATCTAGGAATGAGAGGAAACTTTGAAGAAACTTATTCTGGAGATACTCATAAAGGTTGTTATATTGGTGGATTATGATATCCAGATAAAACAATTGTTGGATGATGAAAAAATGGTTATCCAAAATACTTTGGTAAAGTAATTAATGCCGTTAACTTTTTAGGTTTAAATGTTGTTGTTGATGGGGTTGAATTAGATTTATTCAAACAACATCCAACAAGATACAGCAGAACTTTAAATTTAAAACAAGGTATTTTATCTAGAGAATTTGAAACAATTGTTAATAATAAAAATATTAAAGTTGAAGCAGAACGTTTTGTTTCAATTGCAAATAAAGAATTAACTGCTGTTAAATATTCAATTACTAGTGATCAAGATATGACATTAGATTTAACTAGTTATATTGATGGAGATGTAATTAACCGTGATTCTAATTATAAAACTAAATTCTGAACTCATTTAGATTCAAAAGCTACTGATAATTCTCAATTAGTAGTTTCAAAAATGATTGAAAATAACTATGGAATTGAACGTTTTAGTTATGCAAGTTTAGCAGTTAATAACTTTAATTTAACTCCTAGTCAAATTAGTAATGATCAATGTAATTTATATGCAAAAACTTCATATAAATTCGATTTAAAAGCTAATGAAACATTAACTATTTATAAAATGATTTCAACTGTTCATTCACTATACTACAGTGAAAAAGAATTAGCAGTTAAAGCTAGTGAAGTTTCATCTGAAATTAACAAATTAAGTTATGAAGAATTAAGACAAAAACATGTTGAATTATGATCTAAACGCTGAGAATCTTGTGATGTTAAAATTATGGGATCTGATCTAGATCAACAAGCAATAAGATTTAACTTATTCCAATTATTCTGTACTTATTATGGAAATGATGATCGCTTAAACATTGGTCCTAAAGGATTTACTGGTGAAAAATACGGTGGAGCAACTTATTGAGATACAGAAGCTTATTGTTTACCTTTATACTTAAAAGCTTCAGATCCAAAAATTAGTCGAAACTTATTAAAATACCGTCACAATCACTTACCAAAAGCTATTGAAAATGCTCAGTCATTAGGATTTAAAGGTGCATTATATCCAATGGTTACATTCAATGGTGTTGAATGTCATAACGAATGAGAAATTACATTTGAAGAAATTCATAGAAATGCAGCTATGGTTTATGCTATTTATAATTACACTAACTATACAGGTGATTATGAATACATTAAAGATCTTGGAATGGACGTAATGGTTGAAATTGCAAGATTCTGAGCAGATAGAGTACATTATCATTCAATTAAAGATAAATACTTTATTCATGGTGTAACTGGACCAAACGAATATGAAAATAACGTTAATAACAACTGATTAACTAACTTAATGGCTAGATGAGTATTAACTTATACTTTAGAAATGTTAGACGAATTACAATTAGATAAATCAAGATGAAATCTATCAGTTGATGAATTAAATAAATGACAAGATATTATTAACAAAATGTATCTACCATATGATGAAAATCTAAAAGTATTTGTTCAACACGATACATTCTTAGATAAAGAATTAAAACACAAAGATTTATTAAGTAAAGATGAAAGACCTTTAAATAAAAACTGAAGTTGAGATAGAATTCTAAGGAGTGTTTATATTAAACAAGCCGACGTTTTACAAGGAATTTACTATCTATGAGATCAATTCACTAGAGAAGAAATAATTAGAAACTTTGAATTCTATGAACAATTTACAGTTCATGAATCAAGTTTAAGTCCATGTATTCACTCAATTATTGCTTCAAGAGTTGATTTAATGGATAAAGCTTATGAATTCTACAACCGTACAGCTAGATTAGATTTAGATAACTACAACAATGATACTGATGATGGATTACACATTACAAGTATGACAGGAAGTTATTTAGCTATTATTGAAGGATTTGGTGGAATGATTATTAGAGATGGTGTTCCACACTTCTCACCAAAACTTCCACAGCAATGACAAGGTTATGAATTTAACATTAACTTTAGATCTCGTATTTTAAAAGTTAAACGTACTAAGACCGAAACTATAATTACATTAGTTTCAGGAGATGCTTTAAAAATTAATGTATTTGATAAAGAATATCAATTAGAATCAGAAATTAAAATAGGAGCTTAGATGAACAGTAATTACTGATGAAAAAATACTGTAGTTTATGAAATGTATCTTCAATCATTTAAAGATTCAAATAATGATGGTATTGGAGATTTAAACGGAGCTATAGAAAAATTAGAGTACTTAAAAAATCTTGGAATTGGAGCAATTTGATTAACTCCAATTTACAAATCACCACTTGTTGATAACGGTTATGATATTTCAGATTATAAAGATATCAATCTTATTTATGGTGATTTAGATAAATTTAAAGAATTTGTTGATAAAGCTGATTCATTAGATATTAAGATTGTTATGGATCTAGTTTTAAATCATACTTCCGATCAACATGAATGATTTAAACAAGCAAGAAGTTCAAAAGATAATCCTTATAGAGATTATTATATTTGAAGAGATGAACCATCTGATATTAACTCAGTTTTTGGAGGAAGTGCTTGAGAGTATGATGAAACTACAAATCAATACTACTTCCACTTGTTTGCAAAAGAACAACCTGATTTAAATTGAGAAAATCCTAAAGTTAGAGAAGAAATTGCAAAAACAGTTAAATGATGATGTGATTTTGGTATTAAAGGATTTAGATTAGATGTTATTGATTTAATTGGTAAAGAAGTAGATAAAAAAATTCTAAACAATGGACCAAATCTACATAAATATCTTCAAGATTTAAGAGTTAATAGTTGAAAAACAAGTGATGTTATGACTGTTGGTGAATGTTGAGGAGCAACAATCGATCAAGCAATTCAATTTTCAAATGACGACAATCAAGAGTTTTCAATGGTGTTTAACTTTGAACCGATTTTAAGTTTCTTTAGTCAAGAACATAAATTCAAAAAAACACCTGTTGATTTTGTTAAATTCAAAAAAATCTTTGAAAAATGACAACAAGGATTATTCAATAAAGGTTGATCTGGATTATTTCTAACAAATCACGATATGCCTAGAATGGTTTCAAGATTTGGAAATGATAAAGAATATAGAATTGAATCATCAAAAACAATTTCAACAGCAATTTATTTAATGCAAGGAACTCCATTTATTCACCAAGGTGATGAAATTGGAATGACTAATGTAAATTGAACTGATTTAAATAAATATAGAGATGTTGAAATTCTAAACACTTATCAAACTGATGTTTTAGGTAAGAAAAATATTACTCATGATGAATTTATAGAAGGTGTTTTAGAAGTTGGAAGAGATCATTCAAGAACTCCAATTCAATGAGATGATTCAGAATTTGCTGGATTTAGTAAAACAAGACCTTGAATTGATGTAAATGATAATTATAAAGAAGTTAATGCAAAAAACGATTTAGCTAACCCTAATGGAATTTATAACTTCTTAAAATCATTAATTTCATTTAGAAATAAAAGTCAATATGCTGATATTATTAACAATGGTTGATTTGAATTAATCAAAGCTGATGATAAAAACATATTTGCTTATTCAAGAACTTTTGAAAATAAAACTATTAAAATCATTTCTAACTGAAGTGAAAACATAGTTGATATATCAGATATAGTTAACAAAAATGAAGAAGTATTATTAAACACAGAATCATCATTTGATGATATGAAATTACAACCTTGACAATCAATTGTTGTAAAACAAAATTAATAACAAATCTCTGAAAATTTTCAGAGATTTTTATTTACACTTTAAAGATGTATTTTTTAATTAGAAATTGTAAAATAAATATTATATTAAAGGAGAGAAAGTATGGATTTTTCACATAAAGCAATAGAAAAGAAATGACAAAAATTCTGAAAAGATAATAATATTTATAAAACTACAAATAATAAAGAAAAAAAATCATATGTTTTAGATATGTTCCCTTATCCAAGTGGTGCCGGATTACATGTTGGTCACGTTAAAGGTTATACTGCAACTGATGTTTTTGCACGTTTTAGAATAATGCAAGGTTATGATGTATTACACCCAATTGGTTGAGATGCTTTTGGTTTACCAGCTGAACAATATGCTTTAAAAACTGGAAACGATCCTAGAGAATTTACTTTAAAAAATATTGATAACTTTAGAGTTCAATTACAAAAAATGGGATTTAGTTATGATTTTGATAAAGAAGTGAATACAGCAGATCCTAACTACTATAAAATAACTCAATGAATTTTTAAAAAGTTATATGAAAATAATTTAGCTGAAAATAGAGATATTGAAGTTAATTGATGTCAAGAACTAGGAACAGTATTAGCTAATGATGAAATCATAGAAAAAGACGGGATCATGGTAAGTGAACGTGGTGAACATCCTGTTACTAAGAAAAAAATGCGTCAATGAGTTTTAAAAATTACTAATTATGCTGAAAAATTACTACAAGGTTTAGATGAATTAGATTGACCTCAATCAGTGAAAGATTTACAAAAAAATTGAATAGGTAAATCAGAAGGTGCTGAAATCATTTTTAAATCAAATGAGATTGATATTCCAGTTTTTACAACACGTGCTGATACTATTTATGGAGTTAGTTATATTGTTTTAGCTCCTGAAAATGAATTAGTTTTAAAATTAACCACAGATGATAAATTAGAAGAAGTTAAAAAATATATTGAATTAACATCTTCAAAATCTGAAATAGATCGTAAAGATGAATCTAGACCAAAAACTGGAGTTTTTGTTGGAAGTTATGCGATAAATCCTGTTAATAATCAACCTGTTCAAATTTGAATTAGTGACTATGTATTAAATGATTATGGAACAGGAGCTGTTATGGCTGTTCCTGCTCATGATAAAAGAGATTGAGACTTTGCAACTACATTTAGTCTACCAATTAAATTTGTTATTAAAGCTAAAGATGAGTCTAAAGCATTTGTTGGTGAAGGAATTCATATTAACTCTGAAATCTTAGATGGATTAGATAGAATTCAAGCATTAGAAGTTATTTATAAATATATAGAAGAAAATAATTTAGGTACTAGAAAAGTTAATTACAAATTAAGAGATTGATTATTCTCAAGACAACGTTTTTATGGTGAACCATTCCCTGTTTTATATACAGAAAATCAAGAAATTGTTTTAGTTGAAGATAAAGATCTAGCTGTTACTTTACCTCAAACTGAATACATTAAACCAACAGGAACTGGTGAAAGTCCATTAGCTAGTGTTGATAAATGAGTTAATGTTGAAATTGATGGTGTTAAGTATAGAAGAGAAACTAATACTATGCCTCAATCTGCTGGATCAAGCTGATATTTCATTGCATATGTTTTAACTAATATGTCAAACGATTTAATAGATATAAATTCAGAAGAAGCTTGAAAACGATTGGAAAAATGATTACCAGTTGATCTTTATATAGGTGGACAAGAACATGCAGTAGGTCATTTATTATATGCAAGATTTTGAACACATTTCTTATATGATATAGGTGTTTGTCCTGTTAAAGAACCGTTTAAAAACTTATTCAATCAAGGTATGATTTTAGGACCTGATGGTAGAAAAATGTCTAAATCATGAGGTAATGTAATTAATCCTGATGATGTCATTGACACACATGGTGCTGATGCTTTAAGATTATATGAAATGTTTATGGGACCATTAGATGCTTCTCTTCCTTGAAGTTTTGATGGATTAGATGCTAGTTTAAAATGATTAAATCGTTGTTATAGAATGATTAATAAAGTTGAATTTTCAGATACAAATAATTCTAATTTAGATTTTGTTTACAACGATGTAGTTAAAAAAGTAACTGAAATGATTAGTTCATTAAAATTCAATACTGCAATTAGTCAATTAATGGTTTTAGTAAATGCTATTTACAAAGAAAAAGAAGGAACAGTATATAAACCTTACATTGAAGGATTTGTAAAAATGTTAAGTTTATTTGCTCCACACTTAGCTGAAGAATTATGAGAAAAATTAGGTCACACTTCAAGTATTACACAACAAGAATGACCAAGTTATGATTCATCTAAATTAGTTAAAAATACAGTTGTAGTAGCAATTCAAGTTAACGGAAAACTTCGTAGTACTGTAGAAGTTGAAAAAAATACAGACAAACAAACTCTGCTTAAATTAGCTAAAACTGATGAAAATGTTATGAAATTTATTAATGGTCATCAAATTGTAAAAGAAATAGTTGTAGTTGATAAAATTGTAAATATTGTTGTTAAGTAAAAGGTTATAAAAACCTTTTTTTCTTTTCCAAAATTATATAATTTAATATAGAAAGGAAATATAAACTATGAGAAAGACTGTTAAATTAACGATTTTATTATTAGTAGTAGCAGTAATATATTTTGGTTATTCAGCATGAATTGATAGTGTTGCTATTTATGCGATTAGAAATACCGATCCTAGTGATCCTACAAAATCATTTTGATCTTCAATGACAAGTTCTCCAGCTTGAATTGCTCAATGAAAAGCTATTTTAGAAGCTAGATTCACTACTTTAAATAAACCAGATCTTGTTGAACAAGTTAAAACTTTCAATGGTTCTACTGCTTGAAGTGCTTGAACAGAAGTAATTGCTCAAAGTGGTTATAGATTAACCGGATTCATGGCACCAGATTCATTACTATATACTTTACTAAGTCCTTTCAAACTTATTTTAGTTGGGGGGGTATTTGCAATGTTTATCCCTCTATTGAAACAACTTTTATTTAACACTATTATAGGAATTAAAGCGTATATTAAAAACCGTGATATGAACGTTTTATTTAACTATAGTAAAACTATTGATTATGTTAAAGATTTAAAAACTAAAATTGAAGCAAACGATTTTGAAGGTGTTAAATCAGCCTATTTAAGTTATTCAGGATTAGCTTTTAAACCAATGTTTCTAACTAATTTAATGAATGAAATATATAAAAAATTAATTAAATTTGGCGACATTTCAGTATTTGCTAGTGGATGTGATTCGGTATTAGAATCAATTAACGAAATGTATACTAAAGAAAAAAGAAGAGCTATGAACAATGGCCGTGGAGATGAAATGTTTTATGATATTAAACGTGGATTTGAATACTCATCATATAGTTCTAAATATTTCGTTAAATACTATGAAGCGATGTCTAAAAATAATAAAGATTTAGGATGAAGAATCTTTAGTATTGAAATATCAAGATTCCCACTATTCTTATTATTTTCTGCTATACCATCAGCAATATTATCTGGTATTTTAAGTACAGTGATATTAAGATCAATTTCATCAACAATATCAGCTAGTGTGATAACATTAATCACTTTCGGATCATTTATTCTTCCTTGAGTATTATTTGCAATTTTATTACATTGATTCTATGCAATTTCAAAAACTGAATATAAAATAAATAAACGTTTATTATTTAAACCTGCATTAGTTTATTATTTATTATTATTACTAGCAGCAATTACAATAACTGCTGGATGCATCGGTATAGCTCAAGTTGGAAATATAGCTGAACCTTATACTGCTGTGTTAATGACAAAATGATTTGGTGCTTTAACTTATCTAGTTTTAACTACTTGTTTAGTGATGTATGTTTTAGCAACTTTAGTTGATAATCATAGAAAAGGTAAGGAATTAAAATTAAATGTAATTATTAGCAACATCATTGCTCCATTATTTATTTGAGTAATAACAACAGGAGCTAACTTCTTTGCTATTTTTGCAACAACAATTGCAGAAGATATTACTAATTGAATTTCAGGAACTAATATTATAATTATGGTTTTATTCTGAATTTATCTATTTACATCTAATTTCTTAATCAATAATCTAATCACTAATAAAACAGCTAAAAAGCTAAGTCAAACTAAAATTATAGAAGCAACAAAAACAAGAAAAACTAAAAAACAAACAGCAAAAAACTAATTGGCCACAAGCCAATTTTTTTAATATTTTAAGATGTTTTTAAAAATTAAATTTTGAAATTTTTTATAATTTTTAACAGGAGGTTATTGGATATATGAACACATTTACAAACATTATTGAAAAGAAAAAACATAATATTAAATTAACTCAAGATGAGATCAATTGACTTATAAAATGTTATGTTGATGGATCTATTGCAGATTATCAAATGGCCGCATTTTGTATGGCTACTTATTTTACTGATATGAATGATTTAGAAACTTCATATTTAACTAAATCATATATTGAATCAGGATCACAATATGATTTGACTTCTGTTAAAGGATTTAAAGCCGATAAACACTCAACTGGAGGAGTTGGAGATAAAACTAGTTTAGTTTATGCTCCACTTGTAGCTAGTTATGGTATTAATATTTGTAAACTAACAGGAAGAGGATTAGGAAAAACTGGTGGAACTGCTGATAAATTAGAATCATTTCCTGGTTGAAAATGTGAATTAGAAAATGATGAATTTACTGGTGTAATCAATAAAACTGGATTAAGTATTATTTGTCAATCTGATGATGTTGTTCCTGCTGATAAGAAAATCTATGCACTACGTGATGTTACTGGAACAGTTGATTCAATGCCTTTAATCACAGCTTCAATTATGAGTAAAAAACTTGTTGTTGAAAACGACGGATTAGTTTTAGATGTTAAAGTTGGAAATGGTGCATTTATGACTAATTTAGATGATGCTATTGATCTAGCTAATAGAATGATTGATGTTGCTAAAAATTATAATAGAAAAATTGGTGTAATTCTTTCAAATATGGAATGTCCACTAGGAAAAGCAATTGGAAATGCAATTGAAGTTAAAGAAGCTTGAGATACACTTAATGGAAAAGGACCAAAAGACTTTATTGAATTAATCACTACAATTGTTGGTGTAACTTTATTACAAGCTAAAATGTTTAATACTTTAGATGAAGCTAAAGTTGATGTTTATAAAAAACTTCAAACTGGTGAGGCTGCACATTATTTAAAAGATTTTGTTATAGCTCAACATGGAGATTGATCTGTTTTAGAAAATTATGACAAAGTATTTAAATGTAAAAATAAAATCGAAATAAAAGCAACCCAAAGCGGTTATGTAAAAAACACAAGAGCTGAAGAATTAGGTCTAATTTCTGTTGAACTAGGAGCAGGAAGAGCTAAAAAAACTGATACTATTGATCATGCTGCTGGAATTTATTTAAATAAAGAATACGGTGAATCAGTTAATGTTGGTGATGTTGTTATGACTTTATACACTAATAAAGAAATAAACTTATCATGAGAAAAAGAAGTATTAAAAACTTTTGAAATAGTTGAAACTCAACCAACAAAAGAAGTTGTTTATAAAATAATTTCAGATGATATTAAATAATAAAAAAACACAAGAAGGAAACCGGGACAAAATTATTAGACTCCCTAAGGGATAGACCCCCTAGGGGGTCTATTTTTTTCGAAAAAAGGAGGTTAGAATGTTTACTATTTTAGACAATAAGTCATATGCAGAAATTAAAAAACGTATATTAGATATCTTTGCAAAAGATCCTAAAAGATCATGTTTATCAATAGCAAAGCAATTTAATAAATCTGTTTCTACTATAAAAAGATATAAGAAAGAATATCTTGATTTTATAAATACCGGAAAGGAGATAATACTTTCTCATAAAAATGTAAATAACAAGAATGCGCAAAAATATAGTGATGAAACAATATACAACTTGGGTGAAGTTTATCAAGGAGAAATGAAAATAACAGGAGGAGAGAACAATAATGGTAGTTGTTCATTTTTGACGTTGAAAAATTATCATAGTTGTTTAAAAGAAAAATTTGGTTATAAGATTTCATATTCTAATTTAGATAAAAGATTAATAAAACAAGGTTTTGCTAGTGCATACTGTAAGAGAAAAACTAGAAAAGAAGTAAAAAAAATAAGAAAACAAAATGAAGAAAGCAAAATTATTA
>NZ_LFYS01000032.1 GCF_001199495.1 Mycoplasma sp. HU2014
CTTTCTAATTGGTAGGTATATAAGGTATATAACTCTATGTTTGATTGTATTTTGGTTTGTGGGTATCTTTTCAGTTGGGGTTTGAGTTAGTTACAAAGTCACAAAAGTAAATAACTTTTGATGTATCTCAATTTGATATGTTCTGATTAAAACTTTCTGCTCGACTAAACATGAAACTCATATCAGTTACTTTTGAAGTGTTAAAATTAGAGATATTTGTATTGAATCTTTTAGCATTGTAAAACATAAAACTCATATCAGTTACTTTTGAAGTGTCTCAGTTTTCGATACCTTGTATTTTTGTATTTATGTTCTTTCAAAAAGCAAATTTCAAGCTTGTAATGTGCTTAGGTAGTTCACTAGGTACTTTTTTAGTCTTATAATGAAAAGATTGAATTTCAACTACACCGTCTTCATTTGTAAATCAACCGATTTCTAAGCATTCGGTGAAATCTGAGTTGTATTTTGGGTTTTTGTAAAGGTTTTGGTTGTTCATATTTTGTATCCTTTCTAGGGTATATAAGGTGTATAAGGTATATAACTCTATGTATGTTTGTAGAATGATTTGTTATAAATGTTTTTTTGAGTAAGGTGAATTAGATATTTACATTTTTGTATTATTAAATCTAATTTGTAAAATCACTCCAGCTATAAAACTCATCAGAAAAAATGCTAAAGAAACTGGTACTAAAGCAAATGAGGAATATATAATTGCAAAAACAACAAAAAATGATGCAGTAATTAAAGAAAGAAATAAAGCAAAGAAATAAAAATATGTTTCTTTTTGTTTGAAAAATGGTTTTTCCATATATATCTCTCCTTTTTAAGTGTTTATTCTCATAAAATTGCAAATTCATCATCATCTTTGTTTTCATTTGGATTTGATGAAATGTTTTCTAATGTTTTGTTATCAATAGAATCAAAGAAATCATAGTTTTGATAATTGTCATTTTTAATTTTTTTGGATTCTAAAAATTTAACTTTATCAACTACAACAGAAACAATAGTTTCAATTCTTTCATCAGGTGTTTTATTGCTTCTTGTAGTGATCTTTCCATCAACAGAAATTAAACTTCCTTTTGAAAGATACTTAGCCATGTTTTCAGCATTTTTTCCTTTAACAAAACAAGGAATAAAATAAGCAAGTGATTTTTCTTTTGAAACATATTCAGTCACTGCAAGTGTAAAGAAGAGAAATTTTTCATAAGTTTTAGATTCTCTTAACTCTAAATCTCTTGTTATTCTTCCTACTAAACAAACTCTATTCATAAAAATTTAATTATCCTTTCTGGGGGTATATAAGGTATATAAGTTATATACAGTATGTCTTATTTTCATTTGTTTTAATGATTGTTTTACAAGAACAAGTTTTTTTAAAAAGTTTAAAAGTTCAACTTTTCTTCTTAATTATGTGTTTTGAACATACATGGTAATGGATTTCTTTAATTTCACTAATGTTATTTATTTCTTTGTAAATATTAAATTTATTTCTTTTCATTGTTATTTTTTAAACACTGTAAAGATTTTTGTTATGTCAGATAGTTTTCTTCTTTCAACTTTAAAAAAGATGAAAAAAATACTAATTATAACCACTGTTATACTAACTGTAATAATAAAAATTCATTTACCTATTCTATTCGCACTTTGTTGTATAATTACAATTTCTTCAGGTGTAAAAAACTCAGTAGCATAAATACTTTCTAAGTTTCCTTTAAGATATTTAATAGAAATTAAAGACCAAATTTGAAATAAGATTACTAATGAAAATGTAGATAAACTAACTATATAAACTATTTTGTTATGAATTATTAGAGATTTAATATCTGGTTTTTTAAGTAAATAAAAAGTGTACAAAGTGTAAGAAAGTGTTGAAATTAAAATTAATCAGTAAATTGTTAAACAAATTCAGTTGACATAATATTTCTTTTTTAATTGTTTTTTATAAAGTTGTTTTGCAAGAAATGGAATGCCTTTGTTATTTTGATTAGTTTTATAAGTTTTGATACCAATTTTTAATTGATGTAAATTAATCAAGTTAACTAAGAATGTAAAACCTAATATAAGAAAAGCACAACTTAAAAATACATATAACAATCAATGATTGCTGGTTATCATTTCTTTTGTTATTAAATTAAAATTTTTTGAATTTAAAAAGTCAATAATTTTTTCTGTTCAATCAATTTTCAAAATTAAAACTATTAATGTAGAAATTAATAAGAAAGAAGAATATATAAAAAACCTATTTTTAAGTTTTCTAAACTTAATAAAATTCTTCAAAGGTTCTAGTCCATTTTCAAAATTCATTGAAATGGGTAAATTGTTATTAAATGATATTTGTTCTTGCTGAACTAAAAAATTAGAATTCATAATAGCATAAAAAATACCTTTCTATTGTGTAAATGTTTGTTTATTTTCACACCAAATGGTTAGGTAAATCTTGATATTTGCTATGAACGTTAAAAATCTATCAAGTAAATTCACCCGATAGTTGTCATATTCATTTTTTGTGTTTGTTTTTTTCTAATAATAATTATATAAAAATATTTTTGAGAATTAAAGATTTTGAAGTGAAATCTGGAATATTAAAGATTTTGAATTGAAAATGTGATCATTTTAACAATAAAAAAGTTTCTATAAATAGCTAGAAACTTCAATTTTGTTTATATATTATTTTTAAAATTTAAGGATTAGATTTTAATATAATATCCTTCATATTCATAAGATTTAGCTATACCTTTCATAAATGTAGTTCTGTCATTAACTTTATCAGTTAGATGTTTTTTTAATAATGATTTTAGTTCTGCTGGATTAACACTTGACCTAATCATAGCAGCTAAATAATAATTCTTATCAATAAATTCTCAATTAACTACTAAATTTAATCTCTTTTTTAATATTAAATCTAATCAAATTCTAGTTGAACGACCATTTCCTTCTCTAAATGGATGGGCAATATTCATTTCAACATACTTTTCTATAATTTCATCAAAAGTATTTTCTGGCATTTTATCAATTGAATTTAAATTTTCTTCTAAAAACATTAATGGAGCAAACATAAAATCATTTTTTGCTATATTAACTTTTCTCATTTCTCCAGCAAAGTCAAATACATCTTGAAAAATATATTTATGAATTTGTTGTAGTCCTTTTCAAGTTCCAACTTCAAAAGTATTAATAATATTTTTATCTCATAATTCTTCACAACGTTTTTTAGAAAGTTCAATCTCATGTTCTTCTTCAACAAAGTTTGGTTTCATAATTAAACATCCTTTCTAAATAAAACTTCATATTTTATTATACAACTTTAATAAATTTGATTTTATATTTTTACTTGAATTTTTTATAATTTTACATTCATCTAACAATACAAGTGTTTTTAAGGGTTTTAACCAAATATTTAACCAATATTTTATTAACTTTAAATTTTTGATTGTTTCTATTATCTTAAAATCTCTTTAAACCCTATTAATAACTCCATATTTCAACAAAAATCATTATTTAGTAATAAAATACCAAAACATTAAAAATCGTTGTTTATTTGATGATTTTTATAAGAAAAGAAAAAATTTGTGTTTTTTCATAATTTATATTCCAAACTTGTGTTTGAGAATATAAATTGCCTACCACGAAAATATGAAATATTTGAGTGGTATTCTTTTATCTTTAATTCTTTAATTATAAATAAAATATTATTTTATTTATTTAATAATGTTAATTTATTAATAATATTAATCTTTTTAATTCTTTAATCTATAAATTCTTTAATCTATAAATTCTTTAATTAGAGAACATCTTTTTTTGCTACTTTTTTAAAAATCAATAAAAAATAACTTTAAAACAACTGAACTTATCTATTTTTTAGAAAAATATCTCTAATTTTATGACTTTTCTCATTTTTTTAGAAATTTAACCACGCTAAAAAACCTTAGATAATCAAAACCTAAGTAACAAAAAACTAATATTTTTTAAAATATTAAAGTAATTCTTCTAATTCTTTATATCATTGTTCATCTTTTTCAGATATGAAGCTATTGACAAATTCAGCATGTTGTTCATCATATAAAAGATCTTCAATATCTCTTTGTTCATATTCTTTATAGAACTCAACTAATTCATACAAGATATCATCTGATTTAAATTCATAATCTTTAAAAATAGCATAATTTTTTAACTTTTCAATTTCATTTTCATTTAATTTAGTAAAGTCAAATCCATGTTTTTGTGGTTTTGGTTTTCAAAACAATTTTGTAAATCAATCAGTTGTTTTATTTCAAGCTTGTTCAACTGCTTGTTTAGTTTGTTCTTTTTTCTCATTGAATTTTTGTTTACCTTTTTCAATATGATAAAAAACATTAATTTTTAAAAGAAAAATAAAAGCTTTAATAGTTCCTATATTTGATGACCTTTGTGCTCCTTTTTTTCTTAAACAAAAGTTTACCGCATAAATTAACTATACAAACATCATAAAATATAATAAAAAGCAGTTATATTGCATAAAAAATGAGATTTTAATTAAAATATCTCGTTTTTTTGTTACAAAAATTTAAAAAAATACTTTAAAATATTCCAGAAAATTTAAAAAAATACTTTAAAATATTACTTAATTATGCTATAATTTAACTATATAATTAACTATATAGGAGGTTAACATGGGAGTACCATTAGAGATACGACAAGTTACAAGACCAAAGAATACTGTAATAAAAAAATCTGGTTCAAAATGAGCTGTAATTGAAAGAGTTGGTTGTGTAAGAAAAAACGGTTCTAATCAACCAAAAGAGGGTAAAGTGATAGGACACATCATTGATGGTGAGTTTATTAAAAAAGAAGAAATTAAAAAGGAGATTAGCTTTAAATATTATGGTGATTATGAATTAGCTAAATCGGTTTCACAAGATATTTTAAGTGATCTAAAAGAAGTTTATACATCAGATTTTGCCAATCACTTGTATGCAATTTCATTATTACGTTCTATAAATCCAAAA
>NZ_LFYS01000033.1 GCF_001199495.1 Mycoplasma sp. HU2014
ACGTTCATAAAAAATTTTTATTTAATCAGTTTATTTTTGTTATTCTAAACGTATCATACAAGTGATCTAAATATTGAGTTCAATTAAGATTGTTTTCTACTCCAGAACTAATATTTATAATAAGTAAAAGTGTTAATACAGCCATCATAAAACTTATTAAAGCATTCATAATAAGATGAATAATTGGTACTTTTGTAAATATTAAACTATTTAATAAAAAGTATATCCCGAGTTTTACAGTTGTTGTGCTAAATTAAAAAGTGCAACAACTTTTTAATTGTTATTTAAATCTTATAGAGTTCAAAATTTTATCAAATTCAACATCTATCATTAGTGATTTTATTGTGTTTGTTCTTTCATTTTGATCTCATTAGTCCTCTAGATAGCTAAAACTTTTAACAATTTCCTGTTTAACTTGTCAATTTTTGTCTTAATACCCTCTAACGACTCTAAAAATGTCTTAACAGTTGAATCTTTAAAATTTATCTTATCTCCTTTATCGTAATGTATTCTATAAATATTTTAGAATAACATCGGAAAAAGTAAATAGAAGTAAGATAAAAGATGAAAAAATCCTTAAAATCTGAACTTTTCATCTTTTTTATTTATTTGTTGGCATAACAAGTGTAAAACTCGGGACGTTCATAAAAAATTTTTATTTAATCAGTTTATTTTTGTTATTCTAAACGTATCATACAAGTGATCTAAATATTGAGTTCAATTAAGATTGTTTTCTACTCCAGAACTAATATTTATAATAAGTAAAAGTGTTAATACAGCCATCATAAAACTTATTAAAGCATTCATAATAAGATGAATAATTGGTACTTTTGTAAATATTAAACTATTTAATAAAAAGTATATGTATGTTATTAATAATGTTAAAACAACAGTTAAAGTGTATGATAAAACTGCATAGTTTTGTAGAATTTTTTCACTTAAATTTTGGTGAATAAATTGACCTAAATAAAAAAGTATCACTACATAGTCTAAACGTAAAAATATTAATACTATTCATGCAAAAATACCATCTTTTTTGCTTTTAATTATCGCTAGAATAATTCCACATATTAGTATCAAAACAAAAATTAACATTAAAAGTAGTTCCATAATATTTATATCTAGATTGATAGATTTTTATAATAAAAATTATTGATATATAAAAGAAAAAAGAACCGCTTTTATCAATAAATATATCTTAATTGTTATAAGAATAATTTAAAATTAACATTAATAAGATAAGCAAAAAGTGTGTAAATACACAAAAATTGCTTGTAAAAGTTAAAAATAGTATAATAAAGATAAGCAAAAAGTGTGTAAATACACAAAAATTGCTTGTGTTTGGAGTGGATTATATGAATATAGATATAAAAAGAGATTTCTATCTTAATAAACTAATATCTAAAATGCATAATAAAAGAATAAAAGTTATTACAGGAATTAGACGATGTGGTAAATCTTATCTACTTTTTAATACGTTTTATAATTATTTAAAATCAAATCAAGTAAGAGAAGAACAAATAATTTCTATTTCTTTTGAAAATATTAAAAATAAAAAATACACTAATCCAATAACTTTATATGAATATATCTCTAGTAAAATAGTTGATGAAAATACTAAGTACTATATCTTAATTGATGAAATACAAATGTGTGAAGAAATTGATAATCCATACGTAGAAAACAGTAGTTATAAAATAACTTTTGTCGATACTTTATTAAGTTTTTATAATAAAGAAAATATTGATGTTTATGTAACTGGAAGTAATTCTAAAATGTTATCAACTGATGTTTTAACTCAATTTAGAGATAGAGCTGATGAGATTCATATTTCACCTTTATCTTATGATGAAATAATTACATTATATGAAAATAAAGATCAAGCTTTAAAAGAATATATGATGTATGGGGGTTTACCTTATATTTATTCTTTAAAAACACATGAAGAAAGAAGTAAATATTTAAAAGATCTTTTCAAAGCAACTTATATAAAAGATATTATAGAAAGAAATAAAATAATGAATGATTCTCATGTTTTAGATTCTCTTTTAAATTTTATTTCTTCAGTTATTGGTTCACTTACAAATCCAACAAGACTAACAAATATGCTAGTATCAAATAAAAAAATAAATATTTCTCATTCAACAGTTTTTAAATATCTAAATTATTTTGAAGAATCTTTTTTAATTTCTTCATGCAAAAGATATGACATTAAAGGTCAAAAAGCTATTGATTCTCCTTTAAAATATTATTTTTCTGATATAGGCTTAAGAAATTCTAGATTAAATTTTAGAGATGAAGATAAGGGATTTATTCAAGAAAATATAATATATAATGAATTAATTAAAAGAGGTTATGAAGTAAACGTTGGTGTTGTTAATTATGAATATAATGAAAACAACATAAGAAAAAGAGCTCAACTAGAAGTTGATTTTGTTGTTAATATCGCTCATCAAAGATATTATATTCAATCAGCATTAAATATAGATAGTGCTGAAAAAAAAGAACAAGAAATATCATCATTAAAAAGAATAAATGATTCTTTTAAAAAAATAGTAATTGTTTATGATGAAATTATTCCAAGACATGATCAAAATGGAATTTTATATATAGGCTTAAAGCAATTTCTATTAGAAAAAGACGTTTTGAAATTAATTTAAAGAAAATTTAATATGTTTAACAAATAAGTAAGGTTAGAATATCTTGCTTTTTTTGATATTTTAACTACCTATAATTGAGCTGATTTTAATAAATTAAAAAGACTCTGATGAGTCTTTGACATGTTTTTGTATTTTTTTAAATAGATTACTTTTTCTTTTTAACAACAGCGTGTCCACCAAAACCTTTTCTTAAAGATGAAACAACTTTTCCTGAGAATGTATCGGAAAATTTACTTCTTTGTCTCATCATAACTGATAATGAAATAGTTGGTGCTGGAGTTCCTTGCTCTAATGCTTCTTGAACAGTTCATAATCCTTCACCATTCATATCCATTTCACCAGTTAATGATTTAAGTTTTGGGTCATTTTTAAATGCATCGATCATTAATTCAATTAATCAAGAACGAATAACACTTCCATTATTTCACATTAAACTAACTTTTTCTAAATCATAGTCAAAATCAGAACGTTCTAATAATTCATAACCTTCAGCAATTGATTGCATCATACCATACTCAATACCATTATGAATCATTTTACAGAAATGCCCACTACCAGGTTTTCCTGTGTGTAAATATCCATTTTCAACTGCTATTGATTTAAAGAAATCGTGTAATGGTTCAAGAGCCTTATCTTCTCCACCAACCATTAAACAAGCTCCATTTCTAGCTCCACTAATTCCACCACTGATTCCACAATCTACAAAATTAATATTTTTTTCTTTTGCTATGTTGTATTTGTTTATAGAATCTTTGTAAAAAGAGTTTCCTGAATCAATAATAGTATCGTTTTCGTCTAAATGTTTTAACACTTCTTCAAAACATTCTTGAGTTATTTTACCGTTTGGAACTAATAAAATAATTGTTCTTGGTTTTTCTAATGAGTTAATTAGCTCAGAAATACTTGATGCTGTTTTAATATTTTCACTGTTTAATTCATTATAAATTGCTTGATTTTGATCGTAACCGATAATATCATAACCTTTTGATTTAATGTTTCTAATTAAATTAGATCCCATCTTACCAAGGCCCACTAATCCTATATTCATTAATCTTGCTCGCTTTCTAAATCACTAAAAAAAATTAAATATTTCATCAAGTGTATTTAAATTTTTATTCATAGATTCAACTTCACTTTTTTCACTAAAAGCAATAGCTAAGTTTTGTAGTGCTTCAAGTTGATTATCACCCTCAAGAGCTAAACCTACTATTCAATTAACTTTTTCATCATCTCATGTTAAACTTTCTTTTAATTTAACAACTAAGATACCTGAATTCTTGATATATTTAAATCCATCTGAATTACCGTGAGGAATTGCTAAATAATTTCCAATAGCTACACTTGCTGTTTTATCTCTTTCAATCATAGAATTAATATATTCTTTATCAACATAACCTAATTCAATCAATTTGTTTCCAACAAATTCTATAGCTTCAGTTTTTGAACTAAATTTGTCAACTAAAAATACACTTTCTTTACTTTTGATCATGATTTTCTTCTTTCTTTTTGTGTTCTAATAATTCATTTTTTAAGTTGTCAAAAATTCCGTCACCTAAGAATTTATTAACACCATAAATATAAGCGTGTTCTGATTTTTCTTTAGCTATTTCAGCAAAGTTATGCATTGTAACAATAATATCTGCCGATGAATCTAAATCTTTTACTGCACAGTTTGAAACTTCAATATCAATATTATTTTGTTTCACTCATTTTTTTAAAATACCTGCAGCCATTGCACTAGATCCCATACCAGCATCACAAGCAACAACTAATTTTTTAGCATTTTTTCAGTCAAAGTTACTTACTTGTTTATTTTCTTCTTTTTTAGTTTTTTGACCAAAACTTACTCCCTGATCATCAACTTGAACTTGCATTAATGGTTCATTATTGTGTTTTTTCTTAAATTTCATAATTAGAGATGCTACTATAAATGAAGCGATAGCACCACTAAATACAGCTAGTATGTTGATAGCTATTCTATAACCTGTTCCAGCTACTGAAATAACTGAAATTAAACTACCTGGAGAAATTGCTGCAGTAGCTCCTCCTGCTAATAATTTAACAATCGATAAACTAGTAAATGCTCCTGAAATGGTTGCTAAAATCATAACTGGCTCACTTAAAATGTAAACATAGTGAACTTCGTGAATTCCACCAATTAGTTGAATAACACTAGCTCCTGAAGCGGCCCCTCTTTGTTGTTTTCTTCAAACTACATAAGCGATTAATAATCCAAATCCTGGTCCTGGGTTACCACCAACCATGAAAAATCCACTATATCCAATTTGTTGAACTTCTTGTAAACCTATTGGTATCATTACTCCTCAGTTTAATGCATTATTTAAAAATACCGATCTTAATGGTTCAGTAAATATTGACATAAATGGGAATAATCAAGGTAATCTTGTAAATAGATCAATTATTTGAACCATAACTCAACTAATTGAATACATCACAAATGGTCAGATTCAGAAAATCGATAATCCAAACATAATTGCAAAACCCGCTAAAGAAAAGTTTCTTACTAACATTTCAAATCCAGGTTTTACTCTATTTATGTATAATAACTCAACTTTTTTAGTTATATAAACAAATAACGGAGAAATTATCATAGCTGCAACTATTTGATTAGGTGCACCAGCTTGACTTACTGTTCCTTTTGCAAATTTTCAGTCAGTCATTAATGTTTTATATAAAAAATCATTTCCTATGATTGCACAAACTACTAAAAATGCAGCTAACATTCCACCTCTAGTTTTATAAACCATGTTTCCTGCAGTATAAGCTACTAAAACAGGAATAAGTCACTTCATAGTAGGTGCTACAATTTGACCAAAAGCTTCACTTTTAAATCATCCAGTTGCGACTCAAACTTCTTTTCCATCTACAGTGTTATATTTACCTAAAAACATGGCTGTAATTAATCCTCAAGCAATTAAGATACTTACAGTAGGCATAATCATTCCGGCCATAAAGCTTCCAACTTTTTGAATATGTTTCTTAATTACGTTTTTTGAGTTCTTAGCTTCATTAATAATCGCTTTATCAACATCAGCTTTAATTTTAAACTCATTTAATTTACTCATATTTTTACTTTTTCCCTTCCTATCATTTTTTATTTTATCAAATATCAAAACACACTTATACCTAGTAATTATGTATTAGCGAAAAATCTTAAAAACGTCTTTGTATAAAGTAAAAAAGAGCAATTTCTTGCTCTTAATTTGCAATACTATTTAACACCTGGTTTGTCTAATAATTTAAACATGTTGTATTTATAAACTTCAACACCTGGTTGATCGAAAGGATTAACATCTAATAGGTATCCACTCATTGCAACAGCTAATTCAAAGAAGTAAACTAAGTATCCAAATTGTTCATCATCCATTTTTTCGAATTCTAGAATAATGTTTGGCATTTCTCCTGTTACTGCGTGAGCTTGAACTACTCCTTTTAAAGCAGTTTGGTTAATTTCATGTAAGCTTTTTCCTACTAAGTAGTTTAATCCATCATAATTATCTTGATCAGGTAAAATATCAATATCTTTAACTGGCTTATTAATTCTAATAACAGTTTCGAACATAACATTTCTTGGACCTTGTTGAACTCATTGTCCTAATGAGTGAAGATCTGTTGAAAATACCATTGATGTTGGGTATAAGGCTTTGAATTCTTTTCCTTCTGATTCACCAAATAATTGTTTTCATCATTCAGCTATCGTTTGTAATTGTAATTCATAAGTCACTAATGCTTCAGTTCTGTAACCTTGGTTGTATAAGTAATTTCTTACAAAAGCATATTTGTAAGCTTCATTTGAAGAATCGTTTGCAACTAAATCAGCTTTAGCTTTTCTTGCTCCTTTAAAGATATTATCTGTATTAATTCCAGCAACTAATAATCCAAAAATTCCAACAGGAGTTAAAACTGAGAATCTTCCTCCAATGTCATCAGGAATTACAAAAGTTGGATATCCTTTTTCATCAGCTAATTTTTTTAATGCACCTTTTTGTTTATCAGTGACTGCAACGATTAATTCTCTTGATTTTTCAACTCCAACTTTGTTTACTAGTTCTTGTTCTAAAATTCTAAATGCAACTCCTGGTTCAGTAGTTGTTCCTGATTTTGAAATTACACAAATTCCAAAGTTTTTATCTTTTAAGTATTCAACTAATTGAGCTGTATAAGTTGAACTCATAGTGTGTCCTGCATAAACAACTTCAACTTTATCTTTGTGTTTTAATCCACGAATCATTTCATCTGCTGCACGCATTCCTAAATATGATCCACCAATACCGATGATTACTAATGTATCAATTTTGCTACGTAATTCACTAGCAACTTGTTTCATTTTTTCATATTCAGCTTTATCATAATTTTCTGGTCAGTCTAATCAACCTAAAAAATCATTTCCTTTTCCAGTTTTGTTAACAACCATTTCATGAACTTGCTTGATTTTATCTTCATCAACAATTTTATTAAAATCTAAGCCAGCATAATCTAAGTTTACTTTAATCATGTTCTACTTGCCTTTCTTTTGATTTTTAGATTTTTATTGGTGTTGCCACACTAATTAATTATAAATAAATTTTTCTGTAATTATAGTATCTAATTTAACATCATGTTGTTCTTTTAAAATATAATCACCAATTAACTGCTCATCAAAGCTTAATCCTACTTTTAAATAGTTATTTTTATTTAAATTAAAGAACTTGTCATAAAAACCCTTACCCATACCAATACGGTTTAAATTTTTATCAAATCCTACTAGTGGAGTAAAAATACAATCTAATTCATTAATTTCAATTATTTCATCACTGATTGGTTCTTGTATATTAAATTTATTTAAATTATTGTGATTATGATCTAAATATCTGATCATTTCCATATCATTATTTTCTAAAACTCTGGGAACAAACACTTTGATATTATTTAAAAAACAATAATCAATAATTTTTCTAGTTTCAACTTCATATTTAGTAGAAAGATAAATGCAAATATTTTTAAAGTTATTTTCTTTAATAAATTCAATAACTTTACTAGTAATAATTAAATTACTACTATCTATATATGTATTAGAAAAATTTTTTCTTTTTTCTAACATTTCTTGTCTTAATTTTGATTTATTCATAATCTTTTAATATTTCTATTAAACCATTAATAGGTAAACTAGCACATAATATTCTATTTTTTTGTTTATATATATTTTTAAATACTACTAGTTCATTTAAATCCTTAATATTAGTTAAATCACCATTATTAATTAGATCTTTATATTTATAAATAATATTTAGACTTTCAGTAATTGTTTTATCTTTAATTTGATTAATTAATATATCAGTTGAACTAGTTGCAACAACACAAGCACTTCCTTCAAATCTAATAGATTTAATAATATTTGATACAATTAATACTTGTATAGTTAGTTGATCTGCACATGTATTTGATTTTAATAGTTTAGTAATAGCGTTAGGATTATCTAATAAAGTTTTATTATCTGAATTAGTAAAATGCTTCATTAGTATTTGTCTTAATAAACTATCATTATTAATATCTATCATAATTAAAATAAAGCATCTAAGAATTTATCAGCATTTTTTAAAGCATCTACTAATTTATCAACATCAATTTTAGTATTATAAACTCCAAAAGTTATTCTAACAGTGATCTCAGTTCCGATTACATCAGCTAGTCTTCTAACACAATGTGCTCCAGCTCTTGAAGCTATATCATATTTAATATCTAAAAAGTGAGCTATATCTTGAGGGTTAATATTTCTAACATTAAATATTAATAAAGGAGAATAATTATTAATATTATAAAAAGTAATATATTTATCTAAATCATTTATTTTAATTTGCTCTATTAAATATTTTTTTAAATTATGTTCATGTTCAGCGATTTTTTTTACATCTAAACTTGTAATAAATTTAATTGCTTGGTTAAATGCTGCTATTCCAGAAATATTAGGTGTTCCTGCTTCTAGTTTATTAGGTAGACTTGCTAGTTTGTAATCTTTAAAATCTTTTGAAATTTCTAAACTCATTCCTCCACCATAAAATATAGGTTCTAATTGATCTAATAAATGATATTTACCATATAAAACACCAACACCAAAAGGTCCATACATTTTATGTGATGCTATTGCTAAAAAATCGACATCTCAATCAATTACATCAACTTTAGCATGAGCTACTGATTGAGCTGCATCAACTACAACAATTACATCATCTTTTAAGCTTCTAATTTTTTTAATAATAGCTTTAATATCATTTACATAACCTGTAGTGTTAGAAATATGAGCAAAAGTAATGATTTTAGTTTTTGAATTAATCACTTGATCTAATTTATTAATATCAATTGCATATTCACTAGTTAAAAATAAAGGTTTAATAACCGCTTTAGTTTTATTAGCTACATTAACTCAAGGTAATAAATTAGCTGAATGTTCTAAACTAGTTGTTAAAATTTCATCACCTTCATTTAATAAGTGACTTAAACCAAAAGCTATTTGATTTAATGCGTGAGTTGCTCCATTTGTAAAAATAATTTCTCTTTCATCTTTAGCATTTATAAATTCTTTGGTTAGTTTTCTAGTTTCATTTAAAAATTCAATTGATTTATAACCTAATTTATAATCAGTTGAGTGTGGATTAGTACTAATATAATTTAAATAATCAATTTCAGCTTGAATTACACTTTGATGTTTTAAAGTTGTAGCTCCACTATCAAAATAAACTAATTCTTTATTGTTATTAAGTACTGGAAACTCTTGTTTAATATTTTTAAATATATTCATAATTTCACCTACATTTATTTATATTTTAATTTTAATAATTATAAAATCTAACTCTTAAGTAATCTCAATAACTACTGATATACTCTATTAATTAATATTCTATAAATACTTAAATGGTTGATATCTATATGCTATGACATATAAAATTCATTTTTAAATAATATAAAACATTCAATTTTTAGAATAGATTTTAAGATTTCATTACAGCATAAAATTGTTCAAATATATCATTCACAAGATCATGTGGTATGGCTGAAGCTGGTCCTGCTTCACATATTTGTTCATTTACCATTTTATTTTTTTGAACAGGTGTTTTTGATCTTTGAATAAAATCCATTGCTCCCATTCCACTTTTAACTTTTCTTGCTTTGATAATTTTTGAAATTGATGCTAAACCAATCATTCTACTATCTAAATCTCTTTTTAGCTTTACACTTTCATCATCTTTTAAGACATAATATTTTTCTCCATCTATTTCTTTTACATAGTAAGGAGGTTCTATTCTGCCTTTTTTTAATTCTAATCTTAAATTTGAATAAAAATAAGTTGCTTTTGTAGTTAAAAAGCCGTATTTTCCATAGCTAGCCTCATTTAAAAAATGATTATTTTCATCAAAAAAATCTTTTCTGTTTAACTTTATATATTTTCACATCATAGAATTTTTAGGATTCTCAATATAGAATAATTTCGGTTTGTAATATTTAATTAATTCAATTGTATTATCTAGACATTTCTGACCTAATCTTTTAATAAATAGCTGGACATCTGCTTTCAGATTCTTTGTAAAACCGTTTTTTAGTTGTTCGAACTCTTCAACACTTCTTTCTATGACCAAATCCTTATTCTCATTTAATTTTCAAAAAGGTGTTCCTCCTCCTTTCATACTTAATACACAACTAAAACTTTGACATAGTGGACTAGCTACAATGATATCTGGTTTTGGATAGCCTTTAAATAATTCCACAATATCATCACTAGATAAATCCAATTTATAGTGGTGTTCTCTAGTTGGTTCTGTGACATCTCATGTGTATACTTCAAACAAATCTCTTATCTTTTCATTTTCATTTATTGAGTTGTAAACTGAATTTTGACCACCACCAAAAAGATCTCAAACAATTATCTTATTTTTCATAATTTAATAAACCTCCTCAATATCAAAGTTGTTAAATCATGACTCAGGGTTAATTTCATTAACATTTTGAGACCAGAAATCAGCAAATTGATTATATAAACCTTTCGAATCTAAAACATTCTTAAGTTCTTTTTTCATTTCTTTTGATAATTTGACTTGTGATTCAATATTAGAATTAGCTGATAAATGTATAGCACTATGACAAAATGAACACAATGGTAATAAATTATTTATGTTATTAACTTCGGAAATGTTTATAATTGAATCTTTCCCCTTAACATCAATAGCAACTTTGTAAAAGTAATTTCTAGGAATTATATGGTGAATATCAACATAACCTAAATTGTATTTCTTCATAAAATCAACATCAACTTGATCACCCATTGGACATTTATAATTTTGAACTAGAAAATGAAACGCACAATAGTGATTTCATATATCTTTTATCTCCTGTCTTAACGAATTTGGTATTGATTGATATACAATCTTCCTAATTTCATTGTCACTTCCATCTATGTTTTTTGTCATGGATCAATTTTTAATTATTTTTTCATAATTTCTAAAAGTTTCTAGACCAAATTTTTCATCAGGTATTATTAGAAATAATATTTGTCTCTCTTTATTTTTTTAGTTAACTCTATTAAGCTTAAAAAATTGTTTTTGAGGAATTTATTTTTTAAGTCATTATAGTAATCAAAATTTATAAATGAAATAAAACTATTTGTTGAATGATTATAGTTTTTAAAACTATTTGAAAAAAATAAAAGGTAATAATCAAAACCATTGTAATTTATTCCTGCAATTAACACAGTTTTTTGTTTTCTATACAACTTTTTAAAAACTTATCAGATCTTAAACGAAGTTTGGTAGGATCAGTGTGATTAGACATTGACTGGATTTGCACAAAAAACATACTTTGATTTTCTTTATCTAATGAGTATCCTAAATCAACTAAGTGTCTATATAAGATGGATTTCAAAAATCGTTCTCTAGAAATGTTATATTTTTTAATGTCATCACTTATATGCTAATAGGGTTTAATGCTCATTCTATTACCTCCCAAACTAAAAAATCTATATATAATACGACTATTATATCTATTTAATTATAACCTAAGGGTTGAGTTTTATTTTAATCACATGTAATTCATATTTAAAAAAATAATACTCCTAGTTTTATTAATTTTAACTAATATTTTAATAATTTAATATTTTAGAATTTCAGAAAGAATTTAAAATTTTATTAGTTATCAACATAATATTATTATATAACCCGAGTTTTACACTTGTTATGCCAACAAATAAATAAAAAAGATGAAAAGTTCAGATTTTAAGGGGTTTTTCATCTTTTATCTTACTTCTATTTACTTTTTCCGATGTTATTCTAAAATATTTATAGAATACATTACGATAAAGGAGATAAGATAAATTTTAAAGATTCAACTGTTAAGACATTTTTAGAGTCGTTAGAGGGTATTAAGACAAAAATTGACAAGTTAAACAGGAAATTGTTAAAAGTTTTAGCTATCTAGAAGACTAACAAGATCAAAACGAAAGAACAAACACAATAAAATCACTAATTATAGATGTTGAATTTGATAAAAATTTGAACTCTATAAGATTTAAATAACAATTAAAAAGTTGTTGCACTTTTTAATTTAGCACAACAACTGTAAAACTCGGGTTATATATTAAATTAAAGAATTTAAGATATCATTAACACTTGATTCTCATTGTTTATCAATTTGATTTGTTAATAACATAGCTTGGTGAATTCAAATTATTTTTTGTCTAAAATTAGAGTTTTTTCAGTCATTAATATTTGTGATTTCTAATAACTTAACAACAAGATGTTCATTATCTAAAAGTTCAGTTTCTAATTTTTGTCTGAAAAAAGAAATATTTTCATGTGAGTATTGTAATTTGTTTTCACTAGATGATAAATTTCTAGTTTTACGTAATAATTCAATTTCTTTTTTAATTAGCTGTTGTTGAAATAAATGAATCTCTTCTTTCATACTAGTTGTTGTTGAATTTGTCGGACAAGCACAAGAAACTACAGTAAATGAAACTTTCATCATTGAACTAAGTGAGAAAAATAAAATTAACTTTCTTCAAAACCTCATATTTTATCCTTTCTACAAAACCTCATATTTTATCCTTTCTACAAAATAAAGATTTTGCAAAAGTCATTTGTTATATATTTATTTATTATAGTAAACAATTAAAAATAATATAATTTAATTTGCAAAATTAAAGTAAAATAATTAAATATTAAAATGCTTTTGATATTAAAATGATAAAAAGTATAATTATATTAATAACTTTCAAGGAGAAATTATGGATAATAAACAAATAATGGTAAGTGGAATTACACCAAGTGGAACTATGACTTTAGGTAATTATTTAGGTGTTGTTAAACGTTTTATTGAATTTCAAAATGAACATGACTTATATATTTTCATAGCTAATTTACATGCAATAACTTTACCTCAAGATAAAGAAAAATTAAGAAAAAACACAAAAGAAATAGCTGCTTTATATTTTGCTTGTGGACTTGATATTAATAAATCAACTATCTTTTTACAATCTGATGTAACTCAACATTCTCAATTAGGTTGAATTTTAACAACTTATACTACAATGGGTGAATTATCTAGAATGACTCAATTTAAAGATAAATCTGTTAAAGCTGAATCAATTAATGGTAAATCTTATATTCCAACAGGATTATTTGCTTATCCCGCATTAATGGCTAGTGATATTTTATTATATGATGCTAAATTTGTTCCAATTGGAGTTGATCAAAAACAACACTTAGAACTTACAAGAGATTTAGCTATAAGAATGAATAATAAATATGGAAAAATGTTTGAAATACCTGAACCATTAATTAGTGAAAAAACAGCAAAAATTATGGATTTACAAGATCCTACTAAAAAGATGAGTAAATCAAGTACTAATCCTAAAGCAATTATTACAATGTTAGATACACCTGATCAAATTAGATCAAAAATTAAAGCAGCCTTAACTGATTCTGAAGATCTAATTAAATATGATCCAATAAATAAACCTGGTGTTTCAAATTTAATAACAATTTATTGTGAATTAACAAATACAAGTATAAGTGACGCTGAAAAACGTTGAGAAAATAAAAACTATAAAGATTTAAAAGATGATGTAACTGAAGTATTAATTAATTTAATTGAACCTATTCAACAACGTTTTAAAGAATTATATAATTCAAAACAAGTTGAGCAATGATTAGAAATTGGAGCAGAAAGAGCTAGAAAAATAGCTAATAAAAAATTAAATAAAGTTCAAAACTTATTAGGTTTAAATTATAATAGAAAATAATTTTAGTAACTATTATAGTTACTTTTTTATTAGGAGAAAGATATGAAAACAGTTAGAGTTATTGGAGCTGGACTAGCAGGTTGTGAAGCTTGTTATCAATTATTAAAAAGAAATTATTTTGTAGAATTATATGAAGTTAAATATTTAAAGAAAAATCCAATTCAACATAATGATTTATTTGCTAATTTAGCTTATTCTGATTCTTTTAGATCTAATTTATTAACTGATGCAGTTGGAACTTTAAAACAAGAAATGAGATTACTAGATTCATTAATTATTAAAGCTGCGGAATTTAGTTCAACTGAATCTAATAACTCGTTAGTTTTAAATAGAGACAAATTTCAAGAATATATTACAAACTTTTTACAATCTCAAAATAATTTAAAAATTATTAAACAAGAATATGTTGATATAGATTTGAATATCCCAACTATAATATCAACCGGACCAATTACAACTACTAGTTTAGAAAATTCAATTAGAAGTTTAATTGGTGAAGAGAATTTTTATTTATTTGATGCAGTTGAACCTATGGTGTGAAAGCAATCAATAAACAAAGATCTTGTATATAAACAAAATAATGATCTTTATTGTTTATTAAATAAAGAACAATTTGAAAATATTTATAATCAAATAATTAATGCTGAAATTTTTATCTCTCCTTTACCTGGTGAAATAAAAATGGTTGAAGATTATGGTTTAAAATCTCTTGAATCAATTGCTAGAAATAAAGAGTTATTATTAAAAACAATATTTGAACCAATTAAAAATAGTTATGCTAGTGTTAGATTAAAAAAAGATAGTGTTAAAGATAATATTTACAATATAGTAGGTTTTCAAACAAGTATTAAATGACCGTTTCAAAAAAATATCATTAAAAGTATACCTGCTTTAGAAAATGCAGAAATATTAAGATATGGAGTAATGCATAAAAATGATTATATTAATAGTAAAAAACTTGTTAATCTAGGTTTTCAATTAAAGAATCATCCTAATATCTTTTTTGCAGGACAAATCACTGGAGTTGATGGATATGTTGAATCCACAGCAAGTGCTATTATTAGTTCAATAAATCTTGACCGATATTTAAATAATAAAAAATTAATTATTCCAAGTGTTGATTCAACAATTGGAGCATTGTGTAATTATTTACACAAAACTACTGAGCAAATTTTTCAACCAATTAAAATTAATTGAGCAATTGTTGGAAAAAATACAAAAATGCCAACTAGTTTAATTGATAAACAAAAACTATCAAATAAAGCTATAAAATCCATTGAAAAATACATTTCTAAAATTAATAAAAATTGTTAACTTTGTCCTACTCTCTTTTCCTTTGCTTGGTATAATAAAGTAAATAAAAATAAATTATTTTGGAGGTTGAAATGGTTTATCCGATAACTACTGCAGTTGCTATATTTATTTTGATATCACTGTATTTTATAGCATATCTAATGGATCGCAAATTTATGAAAAAAATTAATACAAGTAGTATTACATTAATGGGAATGCTTATTGCATTAATTGTTATTCTAACTAACTGTATAGGTAACTCTGGTATATTTTTCAATACTAGATTAATGTTAGGAAACTTTGTTTTATTCTTATCAGGTATGATGTTTGGTCCAGTTGGAGGAGCAATTGTTGGAACATTAAGTTGACTAATAGGACTAGGATTTATTCAAACATTTATTCACGCTTCAATTTTAGCGATGTATGTTTTATATGCTATGTTAGGTTCTTTAGTATTCTTATTTAAATCAGAATCAAAACTAACTTATGTAATCTTAGTATATTCATTCTTAGCTATAGCAAGTTTTCTAATGACATTCGTAGCCTTTCCAATTGCATCATGAGCGAGTGTTGGTGGAGAAAGAACATTCTGACAATGAATGTTACTTCCAAAAAAATTCATAGTGTTTCCTTTAGATGTACTAATAGAACCACTTCTTATAATTCCTTGTTTTGAAGTATGTTTATTATTATTAAAAAATAATCCTACTGTTGAAGGAAAAACTTGAGCAACTAGATTTGGAAGTTTAGATCACTTATTTTCAAAGAAAAGATCTAAAAAGATAGATTCTAACACTGCATAAGTAGTTTTTTTTAATATTAAAAGAATTAAGAATAATAAAAAAAACCGCATAAGCGATTTTTTAATAACTATTTGTTTAATGCTTTTTTAGCAACTTCAACTAATCCTTTGAATTCTTCAGCGTTGTTAATAGCTAATTCAGATAACATTTTTCTGTTAACTTCAATGTTTGCTAATTTTAATCCGTGCATAAATGTTGAATATGATAACCCTTCTGGTCTAACAGCTGCATTAATACGAACGATTCATAATGATCTGAAATTACGTTTTCTTTCTTTACGTCCTATGAATGCATAAGCCATAGAACGAACTACTTGTTCATGTGCTTTTTTGTATGAAGATTTTTTAGTTCCGTAGTAACCTTTAGCACGTTTAATTCAACGTTTTCTTCTTGCTCTAGTTACTTTTCCAAATTTAACTCTTGCCATATTCCTGTTATCCTCCTATATTATCCTTGTAATAAACCTTTTAAGTTTTTCATATCTGATTTGCTTACTACTGTCATTTTTTCTAAGTGACGTTTTTGCTTAGTAGTTTTACCTGTTGCACGGTGTGATCTATAAGCTTTACCTCTTTTTAAAGAACCGTTTGGTTTTTCAATAACACGTTTAGCTAAAGATTTTTTTGTTTTCATTTTTGCCATAATGTTTTTCTCCTTGTCTTAACTAATTTTTCTTAGGCACGATATACATATCTAAAAATCTAGAATTTAATTTAGCTTCTTTTTCAATTTTAGCTACATCACTAACTAAATCAAAGAATCTATCTAATGTTTGTTGTCCTAAATCAACATATGCAATTTCTCTACCTTTAAATTTTAAAGAAACTTTAACACGGTTTCCTTCTACTAAAAATTCTTTAGCCTTTCTTGCTTTAGTTTCTAAATCATGTTGACCAATATTAACTGTTAATCTGATTTCTTTATTTTCTGTTTTAGCTTGATGTTTTTTAGCTTCTTTTAATTTCTTTTGTTGTTCATATTTGAACTTACCATAATTTACTATTCTAGCAATAGCAACTCCATCAGGTTGAACACCAACTTGATATAAATCTAAGTTTTTTGAACTAGCTAAAGCTAAAGCTTCTTTTCTAGACATAACACCTAGTTTTTCTTTGTTTTCATCAATAACTAAAATTTGACTAGCTCTAATGAATTCGTTTATTGGTTCTTGATTTTTCATAGGTCTTGAATTTCTTTGTCTGTTATCCATGTATTTCTCCTTAAAATAAAAAATGTGCCATTAAAGAATTAGAAAGCACACTTATTGCATATAACCATCATAAAAAAGTTATTACCATTTTGCCTAATTGCTAATGGTGAGCGAGTGCTTCTTCTTTAAACAAGATAATTGTATATCATTTATTAATAAATATAAAGTATAAATTAGAAATTTTTTCGCAAAATAAAAGATATGCTTTGCATATCTAATAATTATTTTAAAATAGCTACAACTTCACCTTGTTTTACTTTACCGAATTTAACAATTTCAATTGATTTTTCCATAGGATTTGTAAAAACAATTGGTGTTGTAATTGAAGGAACTTTTTTAGCAATCTTTTTAAGATCAACTGTTACTAGTTTTTCATTTGCTTTAATCATTTGATCTTGTTCAACAACTGAATCAAATCCCGCTCCGTTTAAACTAACAGTATCTAATCCAATATGAATTAGAATTTCAACTCCTTGTTTAGTTTGAATTCCATATGCGTGTTTTGTAGGAAAAACTGTTACTAATTTACCTGAAATTGGAGCAAAAAAATCTTTTGAACTTGGAATGATAGCAAATCCATCACCCATCATTTTTTCTCTAAAAACATCATCTTCAACTTTATCTAATCTAACAATTTCACCATCACAAGGTGCTAATATTTCAATATTTTTCTTTTTAAATGGTCACATATTAATCCCTCTTTTTATCTACTATTTTAATTTTAACATTTAATTATTTTACTTAAGTTTATAGGTATTTCTATTTTAAATTATTTAAAAACTCATCAACTAATTCTAAAACTTGTTTTTCATTTTCACATTCTAAAGCTTTATTTGATAATTCAACAGCTGAATTCATATCAATTTTACTCATAAGTGATCTTGCTCTTAAAACTGAAGTAGCACTCATTGAAAATGCATCTAATCCTAATCCTAATAGAATTGGTAATGCTTGAACATCTCCTGCCATTTCACCACACATACCAACTCATTTATTATTTTTATGAGCTCCATCAATTGTCATTTTAATTAATTTTAAAATAGATGGGTTAGTTGGTTGGTATAGATAAGATACGTTTTGATTCATTCTATCACTTGCCATTGTATATTGAATTAAATCATTAGTTCCAATCGAGAAGAAATCAGCATATTTACTAAATTGATCAGCATTAATTGCAGCTGCTGGAATTTCTACCATCATTCCGATTTGAACATCTTTATCATATTTAATATTTTCGTTATCTAATTCTTTTTTACAATCTTCAACAAATTGTTTAGCTGATCTAAACTCATCAATTGTTGCAATCATAGGAAACATAATTCCAAGTTTACCAAATGCTGAAGCTCTCAATAACGCACGAATTTGATCTTTAAAAATATCTTTTCTATCTAATGTAAATCTAATTGCTCTATAACCTAAAAACGGATTCATTTCTTCAGGGAAGTTAAAGTATGATAATTTTTTATCTCCTCCAATATCTAGTGTTCTAATGATAACTAGTTTTTGATCCATATCAACTAAAACTTTTTTATAAGCTTCAAATTGTTTTTCTTCAGTTGGGAAATGATCGTTATCCATGTATAAAAACTCACTACGGAATAACCCAATTCCTTCAGCTCCTGATGCTAAAACACCTTCAACATCATTAGGTGAACCAATATTTGCTTCAATTAATTTTTCAATACCATCTTTTGTAACAGAAGTTTTATCTTTAAATGTTTTTAATTCAGCTTGTAGTTTTTTGTATTCAATTGCTTTTTGTTGGTATTTTTCAATATCAGTTTGATTTAATTCTAATTCAACAATTCCACTTGCACCATCTAAAGCAATCATTTCTCCATCTTTAGCTTGACTAGTTATTGTTTTTAATCCTAAAACAGCTGGAATTTCTAAACTTCTAGCCATAATAGCAGCATGACTTGTTCGTCCACCTATGTTGGTTGCAAATCCTTTTACAAAATTTTTATCCAACTGAGCAGTTTGACTTGGAGTTAAATCTTCAGCAATAATAATAACTTCTTGATTAATTGTTGAAAGATCAATAATTTTAATATTTAAAATGTGTTTAATAATTCTTGATGCAACATCTTTAATATCACTACTACGTTCTTTAAAATAAGCATCATCCATCATGCTAAACATTTCAAAATATTTATTAGTAACTTCTTTTGTTGCAAAATCAGCATTAACTTTTTCTGAACTAATTAAAGAAATAATTTCTTCTTCAATCATTGGATCATTTGCGATATCTTTATGTGCATCAAAAATCGTAGCTTTTTCTTCTCCTAATTTTTCAAGTGTGATTTTTCTTAGATTTTCTAGATCACTAACTGATTTTGAAACTGCATCTTCAAATTTTGAAATTTCAGCTTCTACATCACTAATTTCTAATTTATTAACTATAATTTCTTCTTCATTAATTATAAGAGCTTTAGCTACTGCTATACCTTCACTTGCACCGATTGCTTTAAGTTGTTTACTCATGATCAATCCCCTTATTCTAATAATTTAATATCAATTTTAATTTTTTAAAAAATAATAACAATGATTAATTTTTATAAAATTTTATTTCTTTAATTACACTAGATGATAGTTGTCTTTTATCTAAATCACTTATAAAATAAACTACTTCTATATTTGGATCTAAACTTTTAAATCCATCATAATAGTTTAATTCATAATCAAAATCTTGTTGACTTCTTAAGCCTCTAACAATATATTTAGCATTTAATTTTTTAGATATATCAGTTGTTAATTGATCTTGATTTGCTATAACTGAAATATTTTTAAAATCTTTAGTTAGATTAGTTATGATCTCAATTCTTTTTTCAAAACTTAATAAACTAGATTTATTAATATTTTTACTAACTACTATATATAACTTGTCAAATAAATAACTTGCTTTTTTTGCTATATTTAAATGACCATCATGAAAAGGATCAAAACTTCCAGGATAAATAGCAATTTTCATAACAACCTCTTTTGTTTACATAATTTAATTATAGTTAATTAATAAAGTTTTTTTTAAATAAACTTATAAAAAAACAGTAACATAATTGTTACTGTAATTAAATTATTAAATTTTGATAGTTTAAAGCTATAACCCTTGTAATTTGTCAGTATGAATTACTATTTTGTTCTTTTTCAAGTGTAACTTCAAATTCCTGACCAATAATATTATTAAAATTAGATTTTGAAAACTTAGTTCTTATTAATTTGTATTTAATTTTATTTTTTGATGAACTAATGTGTTGAGTTGTTCAAGCTTCTTTTTGATAATATTGACCAGCAATTTCTCATTCTTTTTGGTTAAGTTCTTTTTGTTTATTATTTAAAACAAAACTTAAAGCTTCAAATAATGAAGTAACTGATTTTTTATTATTTACACTTATATTATAAAATTCATCACTAATATTTAATCCACCTAATAAAATACATAAACTATATGATATAGACTGATTTATAAATCCTGATTGACCTATTCCTATTAAATATCTTAAAGGAGATACTGATTTATCAATTGTAATTTCATCAGTTAATTCTTTATCATCTAATGTAAATTTAATTTTATCTCATAAGAAGTAAGAATAAACAGATTTAGTTGATCTATTATTTGAATCATGAGAATCTAATGAATCAATAATGGTTTTAATAATATTTTTATTTTCAACTTTTTCAGCATTTCGAACTGATGAAGTTGCAGTCACTTTAATGTATAAAGATTTTAAAATATGTCCTATTGCTGAAACATCAATTCCAACAGATTCTTTAGGATGTTTATCTAAATATTGTTGAACAGATAATCCAATTCTATCTAAAAAAACATCTAAAGTTTCATCATTAATTCCATCTATACCAAGTGCTTTTAATTTAGATAAAGGAACGTTTATATTTTTTAATGATGGGATGTTTCTATAAAATGCAGTATTTGAAATTAATGATTCTCCAGAAATTTCTATAGCATTCTTAACATCAGCTAAAAAATTAATAACAGCAGGTTGATCTTTACCTTTTTGTTTTACTGGTTTATTGTTTGTTATTGCTTTAACAATAGGAACTAGTGGATTTGTATTATCATTAATATCTGGAACAATAAAATCAGCTCATTTTTTAGTAAACTCACTTGCAAAATTTCCGTTAGCATCATATAAAGTTTTAATTAAATCATATTTAGGAGCTTTTATATCTGATTGTTTTTTAAAATAATTCGTAGCTTTTTCTAAATATGCAGGAAATCATTTTGTTTTATCTATTCCTGAACTTTGGCTGTCTACAAATTCACTAGGTGAATTTGTAAATTTATATTCAGCTAATTTATTTAATATTGTTCTTAAAGGGTCTAAAACTTTATTGATATCTTTAACTACACTTGCTAAACTTGAAACAATATCTCTATTAGGAAGATTAATTACATCATATATTGATCATGCTTGAATAGCTTGAAGAGGAGCAAGTCCTAAATATAATACTAACCCACTTTTACTTTTATTATTATCAATATATCTTATATCTAATATCTCACTAAATAATTTTGAAATATTACTTATATTTATAAAAGCATCTTTAAAACTAAAACTAGATTCTTTGTCTCTATAAAAAATATGTTTTATAAAATTCAATAATGTTGCACTAATATTAGAAGAAGCTGAAAATAAATTTTTTAAAGCATTTATAACTGTATTAATAATACCTTTATCACCAAAAATATGAACATGGCCAGTTACATAGTTAATACCAAAAATTCCACTTCCTGATCAAATTTCTATGTTTAATTTATTACCATCAAAATAAGCTTTTTTATGTCCTGCACTAACTTTTTCAAATAATTTATTAATTTGATCGGATATTATTTCTTTAACTTCATCTTGACGTTGTTGAACAAATTTTTCAATTACTGGAACAAAATATTCTAATATACCAGATAAATTATGTAATAATCCTTGAGCTGAATTGATTAGATCAAAAAATAAATTAGAAGTTCCTAAATTATTTGGTTTATTTTTTGAATCAAAATAAACTTTAGATTTATCTACTCTTTTAAACATAAAATCTAAAAAACGGTTAGCATATTTTTCTTCTTGCATAACTTTAGCTAAACCTTTTATTAAAACTAGCAAATCTAATTTATCATCAGCTAATATTTTAAATGATTCAACTCTTTTTTCTAACAATTCACTTATACTTAAATTTTCATTAACTACATAATACATTGAAAAGTATAGTTCACTTTTTATATATCTTAATAATTCAGGTAGTATTTTAATTAACATTTCACGGTTAAAAACATTTTTAAAACTATTAAAAATGTTTTTTATTTTATCTATAAATCCAACATCTTTTTTACTAAATTCAGTTTTAATAACTTCATAAACTGTTTTTAAAATAAAAGATGATAAATCATTTGCTAAATTATCAGTATTATGATTTAAATGTTTTTGACCTGTAATAGCAGTTGAAAGACTATTTAACTCTTTATTAAATAATTGTCTAACATTTAAGTTTTTATAAAAACTAGGATTTAACTTATGGTTATTAATTAAAAATTCACCTATACTTTTAAGTGTTTTTTCATTGTTAAGTATAAAATCTACTACTTTTTTTACAATATCATTATTTCTTATACTACTAATAACAGCATCTGTTTTTAAAAGATTTTTTTGGATAAGATCAATTCCTAATCCTAAAGTTTGAGATGAAATACTTGCTAAAGTGTTTTGAACAATAGATAATTGATTAATTAAAGGTTCAATGCTATCTGGAGTTACTGATTTATTTGATTTGTTAGTTATATCTTTAACTTTATTATTATCATTTTTATCTATATATTGAATTGGTTTATTAAAAAGATTGCTACTTTTACCAAAATAACTTTCTAAAACATCTCCAATTTTAGCATCACTAACTGAACTATCATTATCTGGTTTTCATATAAAATTAGATCCTAATTCATCGATTACTTTTTTATTTGCTAAACGTTGATCAACATAACTAGAATTAATTCCTTCTTCATCATTTAAAATTTTACCTTTAACAGCATAAGAACTTAATTTGATATAATTTTGAATATTATTAATGAATTTATGTTTTTTATTATCTACATAACTAGAAGTGAAACCTAAAAAAGCACTTATAACAACTAAAAACATTAAAATAGGTACATATCATTTTTTATAATCTTTTAATGATTTTCATAATTTAGCCATTAAATTAAACCTACTCTCCTTTTAGTTTTATAAGATAAACAATTAAATTTAAACATAATAATTATTAGATTTATCTTTTCAATACTAATATTATATAATATAAGCATGTAAATTGTACATTAGTATAAAAATACTATTTTTAAAGGTGGTTGTATGAAAAATTTATTTTTAATGATTAAACAAGGAATGAAGTGGATCTATAATTTAAAGTTACAATTAATTATTATTATGTTTTTAACTTTTATAGCTTCAACTATTTTAACTATTTCATTTACAACTAATCAAAGACTAGAAAAAGAATACAACACAGTAGTTAATACCAAAAAAACACCTAAATTTGATTCAACTTATAATATTACAGTTGGAAGTAAAGCTAAACCTGAAAAAAATAGCACATTATTCTTACCGATATTTGATTTTATTAAAAAAGATTGAACTGGTATGAAAGAATCGAATAACTATAATTTAGTTTTTAATAATATTTATGGTTATGAGACTTTAATAACTAAAACTATTGAATCAAATGAATTTAAAACAGCTTGAACCTCTTATTTAGATATGTTTGATATTAAAAACAATCATAAAGATGGTGATACAAAAGTAGCAGAAAATCAAGAAAAATTCGATTTTGCTATTGATGATGCTTTTTTTAATACAATGATTAATCTTCTAAGTAGTAATCATAACAGTATCAAAAATACTGTTATTTACAAATACACACAAAAAAATAAAGATTGATATAAAGAATATTTAATAGATAATGGTAAAAGTAATTGATCAAAATTTATAAATAATAAAAATTTTGAAAATTTAAGAAATAATAAAAATCAAAATTTAAAAATTTATAATTACTCATATTATGCTTTTGAATCAATTAGTCAATATCTTTTTAAAAACGTTAGATTTTTTATAAATCGAGAATCAGAATTATTAAATAAGATAAGAGATCTTAAAGACCGATTAAAAACTGCTAAGTTATTTTATGAATTTTTCTTTGGTAAACAATGAGATCAAAATACTAAGATCGAAGAAAAATACATAACTAATAAACAAAATAAATACACACTACAATTTGATAAAAATCCTGTTTCAGAATTTGAAAATATAATTACTCTTAATAAAGATAAAAATCAACAACCAACTAAAAATGATGGATTTTTTAAACTTATTATTTCAAAAGGCTTTAGAGGAGTTTTAAGACCACTTTATATTAAAGGTTCATCTGATGAAATTGAAAAAGTAGAATGATGAAATCAAACAAATGAATTAGAAGGCAAATTATCTGATCTTAATAATTATGTTCAAAATGTAGATAAAATATCTGCTTTTAAAACTAATGGACTTGTTAACTTTTTAGCAGTTAATGCTGATGAGTTTGCAAACATTGGATCTAAGGCTGTTAATTTTTATAGTAATTTAGAAAAAAACGATGATGATTTTTTAGTTCCTGTTCCTAGAAATTACACAATAACTTCTGCATTTTTAACTCATAACTTATTAGCAGCAAATGCTAATGGCTATGGTTTATATATAAGACCAGAAATTATTTTTACTGATCACGTTACTAAAAAAACTTATAGAATTGTTGATATAACAAATACTGACTTTACTAATTATGAAATGTTAACAGGAGAAAAATCATCAAGTCCAAGTGAAATAACTGTAAGTAAACAATTTGCAAAAGCAAACAAAATTAAGATTGGTGGAAACATTTCACTAGGTCAACAATCCTCATTATTAATTACAGGATATTCAACTGATACTTATTCATTCTTTCCAACTTCAGATCCTAAAGTACCATTACCAAAATCAAAATCTGGTGGAATAGTTTATGCAAAAAGATCAACTATTAGTAATATATTAGGTAAACAAGATAAAGCAGATAACAATGATAATACTTCAATGTTTAACTTCTTTTTATATAAACAAAAAGATGCTTCAAATTTAAATCAAGTATATTTAGATCAATTTGCTGATTCATCAAAAATATATAACAATATTGTTGAACATTCTAATCCAGCACAAACTTTCTATTCTCAATTTAGTTTTAAAGATTCATTTTACTCATTAAACTGAACTTTATACGAAAGAGTTAGTTATTATTATAATTTAACAACATTACTATCAGCTATTGTTATTGCTCTTGTTACAAGTTTAGCGGTGTTTTATGGAGTTTATAAATCTATAAAAAATAATGCAAAACAAATTGGTATTTTAAAAGCTAATGGTATGTATGCTCAAGTTATTGCACTTTCATACTTATCATATTCAATAATTTTAACTGTAACAGTTATACCTCTTGGTTGAATGCTTGGAACAGTTTTACAAGTTCCTTTTGTAGGAATTTTACAAGATTATTTTGGATTAAAATCTAATATTATTGCTTATAATAGTTCATCAATTCTATTAACTATATTAATATTTGGTTTAATACTTGGAGTGTTCTCTTATTTAATAGCTTTATTAAATATTAAAAAACCTGTATTAAATATTATTAATAGAACTGACAGATGAAGCAAACCTATTATTACTAATTGACTTAGTGAACATGTATTTAAAAAAGTAAGCTTTACTAGAATAATAACTTTTAAAATTGCTGAAGCAGGTAAAAAACCATTAATGTTATTAACTGGATTGTTATTTGTTGCAACATTATTTATTTCAGTTGCTGTTGCTCTACCAAGTGTAGCATTAAATGCTAAAGATAAATATTTTAAAAATATTAAATATAATAACGAATATAACCTAACTGATAGTTTAACAAATGCTCCTTTAGGAAAAGATTCTATTAATATGTGATATGGTCATGAAAGTTTATCAAAATTTTCAAAAGCAACTAATTTAAATGGTAGAAGTATTGAATATTATGAAAATCCAAATGATTATTTAAGAAATATTTCAAATAACTCAGCTTTACCAGCTCTTATTTATAATGTAGATTCATCTAAAGGAGAAATTATTAATCCTTTAAAACTTTATGTAAATCAATATGCAAAAACTGGAAATGCAGATTTACCTGATAAATTATTAGGTTGATTAAGTTATCAATTTACAATTGCAAATGGTCGTGCGTTATCAATTGGAACAATTGAACAATTATATAGTTACTTTTTAAATGATATTGATTTAGAAAATAGATTTAATAGCGATGATGATAGAATTACAGAAGTAAATGAAGCAGCAACACCTTTAACTACTGTTGCAGGTCAAGCTATTAGTCAACTATTTAAAATAAAAGATGCTAAAATTGATGATTGAAGACAGACCATGTTAGATTTCTTATTAGCTTATACTCCATCACTTGTTAAATCATATCTAACAAGTGAATCTAGAAAAGAACAATTAAGTTTTGGTTTTCAAACTCAAAGTATTGTTCCTAAAAAAGATCAACTAGCTACAATGTTCACACCTTTATCTAACAATTCAAAAGCTTCATATAGTGTTTTAGGATTAGATAAAGCTGAAGATTCTTTAAATATTAGAAAAAAAGATAAAGAAAAAGTATTTTTAACAACTAAAGATTCTAAAGAAATAAATAAAGTCTTTAACCAAGCTAAAGGTTCAGTTAATAAAGATATTTATTTAAATAGTGTAAATAGTAGAATAAAAATTTATGATCATATAACTAATACAGTTATTGTTCCAACAATTATAAATAAACCACTAGCATCTATTATCGATTCAAATTCAGATAAAGTGTTAGAAAATATTTCTGCAAATAATAATCAACTAACATTTAAAGATAAAAATGGAAACTTTAATAATTTACCTCGTCAAGCATGAATTTATGATGACACTGATTATGTAAATACAAATTATGTAAAAAGCTCATCATTTAATAAACCAATGCAAAATACAGACGATAGTCAAACTATCAATAATTATGAAGTTGTAGGTTCATCAGATAACTTAAAATATTATTTAAATCCTTATAATTTAGATACAAATAAATTTACTCAAAAACAAGTTATAGATCTTTGATCAGATAAAAATGAACATAAAAATTTAGAATTAGCAAATAGTGAATCAAATAATGAGAACAAACCTGAAAACAAAGAAGAAAAAGATCCAAATCTTTTAAATCAAATTGAATCTTCTCATGATGGAATTGTTAAAGACTCACCATTATTTGGAGACTTTGTTATAAAAAATGATGGTTCTATTGAGCGTTCATTTATAAGACCATATTATCAAATGAGAAATTTATTATTATTCATTCCTAAACATGACTCAGTAAGTTGACAAGAATATGCAGCTTATGCAAGTAAATGAAATAAATATAATGATGTAACTACTGTTGATAAAAATTATTTAGAAGATTTAAAATTAACTGATGATAAAGTTAGAAATATAAAACAACCTTCAGTAAGTGTAATATCAAAAGATATGGTTCCTAAATCAGTTAAAGATGCTTGAAATTCTGCATTAGATACTACTGATGATTACAATGGTGACTATATTGCAATTAGACCATATGATTTTTCATTAAATCAAAAAAGAGATGATAATGAAAAAGCGTTTGAGTATTTTGTTTTTGATACAGATGGAAAAATATTAGGTGTCAAAAAACAAGTATCTAATAAATTAATAGATAACTTAGTACTAGATGGAGTTCCTCATTTCTATAGAAGAGCACTAGGTCAAAGACATAATGTTGCTCCGATATTAAAAAATCAAAATAGACAAGTTACATACGTTAATAAAGATTTAAAAATTAAATTTAAAAAAGTTGCTAACTTAGAGCTATATGGAAAAGCAATGGCTATAGTTGATTCAGATCTAGCCAACTTAATTTATGGTTATGATACTTCAAGATCAACAAACTATAACTATCAACCATTTGATACTTCAAGAGTTGAATCTACTGGTAAATACTTTAAAAAATATAAAACAACTAAATGAAATAAAATTTCAACAAATGAGGCTTGAAAAGATAGTTTTATAGGTTCAGAAGATGCTTATAGTTATTCTCCTCATTACTACTTTAATACTTTGTATTCTAATGTTAAAGAGCCGCTTGGAATTTCAAGTTCTATATCAATTGTTGCTGATAAAAAAATTGGTAATACTATATTAGATATAACTGAATTTAGTGATTATAAAGCTTCTGTTACAGATCTTAAGTTTATAGCTGAAATAAAACAATTATTAGATCAATTAGCAAAAACAGCTGTTTATGTAGCTATTATTATAATTCTATCTGTAGCATTATCTGCCGCATTATTGATTATGCTAGTTGTCGATATTTATGTATCTGAGTATAAATCATTTATGATAATGCTTAAGTCTATGGGATATACTAATGCTCAAATCATTGACTTTACAGTTAGAATATCTATTTTTGCAAGTTTAATAGTAATTATACTTACTGTTATAATGGTATTTGGAATAGTAAGCATTATAAATTCAATACTATATGTCAGAGGATTTGTTCTTCCGATTGGATATAGTTGAATAGCACCGCTTATATCAATACTTATGATTTTCTCATCATTCTTCAGTTCATTATGATTGTCAACTAGAAAGATACGTAAAACAGATGTAAGTGTAGCTATTCATGCAAATGATTAATATTATAAAAAGATTTGAGTAATCAGATCTTTTTTTTATTATCTTAAATCATTTTTTAAGTTTACTTCTTAGATGTAGTTATTCAATTTAAATACACACTCCGTAAGCTTTTTTCCTACGTTTCCCACTTTAAGCATAAAAATAACAGTTTAAACTTATAAACCTAAATTTATAAGTCAACTGTTATTTTTTTTAAAACTTCTAAAAGAGTGTGATAAGTATCTCAACTTTCTTTTAACCCATCATTAAACACTTGTATTGTTTCTGTTTTTTGTTTGTTTACAAATATCTCAATTTCTTTGACATCTTTAATAACGTTAATCATTTTATGTTCAGTAATTCTATTTTTACCTTGTAATCCTAATCTAGAATTCAAAAGGTAAACTACATAATTTAAAAACACTAAAGATACAAAACATAAACAAATATATCCAACAATATGATTTCATGTTGATAAATACATTGGACGAAGTGACAACTTACCTTTTAACGTTTTAAAATTAGATTCAATTTGTCACTGTTTTGAATGTAAATTTACAATATCAACTACAGATAAATCAGTTCTATTTGTTTCATAAACATAATATCCATCGTATTTTTCATCTTCATTTATTTTTGCTACA
>NZ_LFYS01000034.1 GCF_001199495.1 Mycoplasma sp. HU2014
GGTTGAATCCTTCTTTGACATACCTATTAAAAGAAAAATTATGAATGGAGTGGTTGAATATCAAAAAAATTATTATGCTGCATTTGATGAAAATGGGAAGAGATATAAGTTCAACAAAAAAGAAAGTATTGAATTTGTTATAGGTGCAGATGAGAAGTTCTACTTTAGAACAGAAACTATGCGTTTTAAAGCTGAAATATTAGAAAAAGGATCTCATGATTGAGGAATAGCTGATATAGCAAAAAGAAAACAATTAGATGAAGAAAGAAAACATGATTTAAAAACCCTAGGAACAATAAATAAAACGAGATGGATTCATACTGTATTAGATAAGACTCTTAACAGCATTAAAAAACACCCAAGTGGATTGCCCAGTGAAGTAGTCGATGAACTATCAGGACTTGTCTCAGGTGTTAAGAATGAATGTTATCGCATATCATTCGAACTCAAAGAAAAATTAGGCTTATTGGATTAGTTTAATTTTCTAATTTCCTTTGATAAGATTATTATAACTTAAAAATTTAAAGGTTCATTTTGTTTAAAAACCCACGAAAACAAAAAAGCAAAAGATAAAATAAGCACGCATTAATTAACAATTAAGGTAAAATTAAATATTGTATAAGACTTATAAATATAAAAAGAGGTGTAAGATGAATATCAAATTTAAAAAGAAAGGTTCAGTTTTTTATACTATATTTTTTAGTTTATTAATACTTTTTATCTTAGCTGTAATAGGTTTAGTGATTTCTACACCATATGAAATAGATCTTAAAATATCTCAATTTTTTGAAAAAGCTTTAAATTATGAAATAGGTAAATATTGAGCAGTAACTTATGAAATGTTAGGTAATATGTTATTAGGACCATTTTTATGTTGTGCTTTTATGGTTATTGTTGAAAGTTGATTTTTATATAAATCACAAAACAATCAATTAAATTTTTGAAGTAAAAATAAATGAATTATAAAAGCAGTTTACTTAGCAATCTTAATTTCATCTTTACTAGTTATAACAATTGAATCTTATTTACAACTTAAAAAAGGTAATGGATTTGGAAGTGATGGAGATGCTGTATTTTTAATGAGTATGCATTATAGAAAAGTAGCACTTATAATTTCAATTATTATTACTCATTTAATTATGGTTGTTAGTTTTTATTTATTACATTTTCAATTCGCTAGATCTAAAAACTTTTTATCAAATCAGTATTGAGTTGAATCTATTAAAGTAATTTTATTTGCTATAGTAACATATATTATTATTGTTCTATTAAAAGGAATGACTTCAAGATTGTATTATTACAATGTTATTTATGCTGATTTATTAGAGAAAATGAAACAAGAAGGTCATCAAGATTGAGTGGATATTTACTTGAATCAAACTGAGTTTAAACACGGTTTAGTTGATAGTAATAACAATGTAATTAATATCAAAGGTAACTGAGCTTGATATGTGATAAATGGAACAATCTTTCATCCACGACAAGACTTAGCTTTTTACAATAAATGAGTTGAATGAGCATTTCCATCAGGTCATATAATTGGAACTTTAACAATGTCAACAACATTCTTTTTCTTTCTTTCAAATAAAAAGAAATTAAGTTATATAAATATTATTTTCTTAGTAATTTTCTTAATACATTTACTATCTATGAGTTGTGCTTTAGTTGTTGATAGAGGTCATTGATTTTCAGATGTTTGCTTTTCTTATTTATTTGGAATACCTTTAATTTGAGTTGTTCATAAAATAGGAGAAAGAATTAAACAAAGAGTTAATAAAGTAAATAGGTATAAAAAATAGCATCAACTGATGCTATTTTGTTATCTAAATTTAGATATTTTATTATTAACTAATCAAATCAATATTCCAGACTTAGTAACTAATCAAATCAATATTTATAGTGTTATAATAAATTTGTTATGAAATTAAGTGTATTAGATCATGGTTTATTAACCAAAAAAGATAATTATAAAAAAGCATATGATGAAGTTTTAGAACTATGTAAATATGCTGAAAAATTAAACTATCTTTCTTTTTGAGTAAGTGAACAACACAACATTAATTCACTAACGATCTCTAGTCCACTTATTTTGTTGAACTACCTAGCATCTCATACTAAAAAGATTAAACTTGGATCAGGTGGAATAATGTTAAATAACTATCAACCATATGTTATTTCTGAACAAATAAATACTTTAAATCTATTACATGAAAATAGATTTTTATATGGTTTTGGTTCAGCAATAAATTTTGATAGTAATTTAGCTAAATTATTAGAATCTCAAACTGATTTAGATTATAAGTCTAAATTATTATTAGTTGATAAATTTGTAAATAATCACAATTCAATTGATTTAAAAGTTGTTCCAAATATTAAACAAACTATTGATATAGTAATGTTAATAACAAGTCAACAATCAGCTGAATTTGCTGCTAAACACGGTTTTAAGATAAATTATGGATGATTTTTAAATCCTTCAATAATTTATGCAAAAGAAGTTATTAATACTTATATTTCAACTTATAAAAAAACATGAAATAAACAACCAACTGATATAACAATAAGTGTTAATGTAGTTGCTGGTAAAACTTTAAAAGAAGTTGAACAAAATCAAAAAGTTTTAGCTTTTTATAGAACAATTAAAAACATTAATCAGTTTGAAGTATTTCCAAAAAATGACGATTTTAATAATCACCAATTTGATGATCAATCTAAAAAGATATTTGACAAATATTACAATAGTATCTTTAAAGTTCAAAATGATCAAGATATTTTAAAAATAGATCAATTTTGCAAAGAATTAAATGTTGATCATTTAATGATTCTTCCAACTTTAAAAAGTATAGATGATAGAAAATTAGTTCTAAAAAGGATTGCAAAATTTTATAACAAAAGGAGTCTTTCAAATGAAAAAAGTAATTAATTATTTAGTTTTAGAAAAACAAGAAAATACAGAAAACTACTATTTAAGATTGACTGCAGAAATGCAAGATGATCTTGGAACTGTAGGTTATGTTCAATTTAAAAATACTGATAAAAAAGATTTTAAAAAAGATGATGTATTTTTAGCTTTAGAAGCATCCAAAGCAATTCTTACATTAAAAATGCCAATTGATGCAACTGTAGTTGAATGAAATAAAAAATTCTTAGATAATCCTGAATTAATTGGTTCAGCAGATCAAAACAATAACTGAATTATGATTTTAACAAATATTGATAAAAACGCTTTTGATAGTTTAGAAGACTTTTAATATGAACCAAATTAAAGATATTAAACAATTAAACGATTTATTAGTTAATGCTGATGCTATTGTTATTGGAATTGGATCTGGAATGACAAGTGCTGATCAAATAGGTTATACTGGAAAAAGGTTTCAAGAAAACTTTAAAGATTTTATCGATGAATTTAAGTTTTTAGATATGCTACAAGCTAGTGTTTATGATTTTAAAGATATTCAAAACTATTGAGCATTTCACTCTAGATTTATGAAATTAAACTATTTTGATCAACAAGCTACTGAAAGTTTTATTAATCTAAAAAACTATCTAAATGATAAAAACTATTTTATTATCACAACAAATTCAGATAATAGTTTAGAAGTATCTGGTTTTGATCAAGATAAAATATTTTACATTCAAGGTAAATATAATTTATTGCAATGTTCTAAAATGTGTCATAACACTTTATATTCAAATGATAAAGCTGTTTATGAAATGATTGAAAAACAAAAAGATTTAAAAGTTGATTTAAATTTAATTCCTAGATGTGTTAAATGTAATGCATTTTTAGAAGTTAATAAACGCTTAAAATGTAAGGGAATGGTTGAAGATCAAAGGTTTTTTGATGAAAAACAAGCTTATGAGCAATTTATTGATCAAAACAAAGATAAAAACATAGTATTTTTAGAAATTGGTGTTGGTTATGCAACCCCAATGTTAATCAAACACCCATTCTGAGAAATGGTAAAAAACTATCAAAATTCAACTTATTTAACACTTAATAATAAGTTGTATCGTATTCCACAAGAAATCAGAAACAGAACATATAATTGTTTTGAAGATATTAAAATAACAATAGCGAAGTTGTTGGAGATAAAAAATAATTTAAAATTAGATGACAATGAATAAATATAAAAAATTATTTGAACCGTTTAATCTTAATGGTTTTAACTTAAAAGATAGATTTGTTTTATCACCAATGACTTTAAGTCTTGCAGATAAAAACGGAAAAGCAACTGATCAAGAATTAGCATATGCAAACAGAAGAAAAGATTCAGCTAGTTTGCAAATTACAGGTGGAGTTTATTTTGATGAGTTTGGACAACTTTTTGAATATGGTATTAGTGCACAAACTGATGATCATATAGATTCATTAAAAAAGTTGTATCAAGCAATGAAAACTGATTCAAATTTTGTTGTTTTGCAATTAGCTCATGCTGGTAAATTTTCCAAAGCTTCTCTTAAAAAATATGGCTATTTATATGGTCCATCATATGAAAAAAATCATTTTCCAGTTGATCATGAAGTATTAGAATTATCTGAAACTCAAATTAGTGAAATTGTTCAAAGTTATGCTGATGCTTGTTTAAGAGCTATTAAAGCAGGATTTGATGGAATTGAAATTTCAATGGCACAACGATTGTTAATTCAAACCTTTTTCAGCCAACATATTAACAAAAGAACTGATTGTTATTCATCAGATAATTTTGAAAATCGTTCAAGATTATGTCTTGAAATATTTACAAAGATAAGAGAGATAATTAATCAACATGCACCTAAGAATTTTATTTTAGGTTTTAGAGCAACCCCTGAAGAAACTTATGGATCTTTTTTAGGATATAGTATTATTGATTTTTTCAAATTAGTTGACTTATTAATAGAAAAAGTTCAAATTTCTTATTTGGCAATTGCTAGTTGAGGTCATGATATTTATCTAAACAAAATTAGAAGTAATTGTGAATTTAAAAACCAGTTAACTAATAAAGTAATTTATCAGAAATATCAAAATAAATTACCTATTATTTCATCAGGAGGAATTAACTCTCCAGATAAATGTTTAGAAGCTTTGAAATATTCAGATCTAGTAGGATTAAGTTCAGTTTTTGTTGCAGATCCAGAGTTTACTGAAAAAATCAAAACTAATAAATTAGATGAAATTAATCTAGTTGTTAAACCTGAACAATTAACTAATCTTTGCATTCCTAAATCTTCATTTAAAGATATAGTTAATATGTTTAGTTATTGTGAAACAATTCCAGATAAAACAATAAAAACATTTAAAGATAATATCAAAAATAATTAAAAAGAACTGAGCAAGAGAGTTCTTTTTAATTATCAATAAAATCTTCAACAATCTTAATAAATTGATCTCAGTCTTCTTCAAATACCATATGCCCTGTTTTTGGTATATAACAAGTTTTAATATCTTTAATTTTTGTTTCAAAATACTCTAAACATTTATCTCGATCAACAACTCCATCTTTTTCACCTAAAACTAATAAACAAGGAATTTGTATTGAAGTTAAAGCTTTTTCAATTTGATCATGTACTTGATTTGATACTAAAGTTTTACCTAAGTTTAAAATTGTCTCATTATTATAATCATTAGCTGAAAAAGTTTTTTTAGCTAATCTCATTCAACTTGTGTTATTTGTATATTTAGAACTATCGAAATATAAAGAAGTTAAAAAGTTATTAACTAGATCATCAAATGTTTTTGGAAAATAATCAACTAAAAATTGTCTATCAATTTTTTCTGAAGCTTTATTCATGGGAGCTACATAAATTAGTTTTTTAAATAGTTCTGGTTTTAATTTATAAGCTAACGAAATTACCCCTCCACCCATTGAATGACCTATTAAAATAACATTTTCTAATTTATTATTTTCAATAAACTCAACTAACAATCTAGCAAAATCAAAAACTGTCACTTTATCATTTCCAACCGCTTTTGTATTGTTATTTCCTGGAAATTGTAGAGCATAATAATCTGATTTAGTTCAATAGTTTTTAAAAATATCAAATACTCTTGGTGAAGAATTGAATCCGTGACAAAAGATTATATTATACTTATTGTTATTATTGTTTTTATAAACATAATCATAGTTGTAAATTATTTTTTTCATATTTTATTACTCCAATTAATTATATTTTATGAAAAATATTATTTATTATAAAAATTATTAGTATAAAATTGAAGTATTAAACAAAATGAACCTATAATTAAACTTAAAAAAGTGTGGAACTAGAGAAAAATTTAAGTTTTATATAAAGGGTAATTAGCTTTCATTAGATAGAGTGTTTGTTGATTCGGAAATTTAATGGATAAAAAAAGAGCAGCCTAAAGAGACTGGAGAGTAGGATTTTATTATTTTTCTATCGTGGGTTTTCAAACAAAATGAACCTTTAAATTTTTAAGTTATAATAATCTTATCAAAGGAAATTAGAAAATTAAACTAATCCAATAAGCCTAATTTTTCTTTGAGTTCGAATGATATGCGATAACATTCATTCTTAACACCTGAGACAAGTCCTGATAGTTCATCGACTACTTCACTGGGCAATCCACTTGGGTGTTTTTTAATGCTGTTAAGAGTCTTATCTAATACAGTATGAATTCATCTTGTTTTATTTATTGTTCCTAGGGTTTTTAAATCATGTTTTCTTTCTTCATCTAATTGTTTTCTTTTTGCTATATCAGCTATCCCTCAATCATGAGATCCTTTTTCTAATATTTCAGCTTTAAAACGCATAGTTTCTGTTCTAAAGTAGAACTTCTCATCTGCACCTATAACAAATTCAATACTTTCTTTTTTGTTGAACTTATATCTCTTCCCATTTTCATCAAATGCAGCATAATAATTTTTTTGATATTCAACCACTCCATTCATAATTTTTCTTTTAATAGGTATGTCAAAGAAGGATTCA
>NZ_LFYS01000035.1 GCF_001199495.1 Mycoplasma sp. HU2014
GTATTTTTGCTGATCATCTTTAACTTTTAAAGTTAATGAAGTGTTTGTTACATCACCAACAACTTCAAAATCATTTTTAGTTAAGCCATCAAGTTTATCAGCATTATTGCTTATAAATGCTTGGATAATTGCATTTGGTTCATTTGAATTGAACACTCCTGTGTTTGGATTTAAATCTAGACTTGAAATGTTTATTTTAACAGTAAAATTAATTGTAATTGATCCTTGGTATTTTTGCTGATCATCTTTAACTTTTAAAGTTAATGAAGTGTTTGTTACATCACCAACAACTTCAAAATCATTTTTAGTTAAGCCATCAAGTTTATCAGCATTATTGCTTATAAATGCTTGGATAATTGCATTTGGTTCATTTGAATTGAACACTCCTGTGTTTGGATTTAAATCTAGACTTGAAATGTTATATTTAGCTAAATAATTGATAGTAATTTCATTTTTATATCTTCTATTTTCACCTTCAACAGATTTTAAAGTAGCTTGAGTATTTGACTTAATTTCTAATACTAAACTATCAAAATCTAATTTAGGATATTTTTGTTTTAGAATTTCTAAAATCTTTGTTTTTAATTCTTCATTGTCAGAAACATTAAAGTTTCCAACGTTTTTACCTTCTTCTTTTATTATTTCTGAAATATCTTTTAACTGAAGTTTTCTTGGGAAGGGTTTATTTTTATCTTCTCAAGCTGGTGTATTAATATCGATATCATTAACATTTAAAAGTCTATCATTTTTAATATCTCATCTACTTATATCTTGATTAAATCTTATAGCACCATTAAACATATTAGAGATATCTTTTAAACTGTCAATTTGTCATGATGAAATTGAGTTATTAAACCAGACTGCTCTATTAAACATTTTGCTCATATCAGTAACTTTTCTAACATCTCAACTTGATATATCACCATTAAATCATGAGTTTTCAAACATTGATTTCATTGAAGTTACGTTTTGAGTATTTCATTTCAAGTCTTGTTTTCATATTCATGAATCTTTAAATACTTCGTTCATTTCTACAACGTTAGTTGTATTTCAATTTTTAATACTTTCAATTGCTGTAAGACTTTTACTTCCTCAACCTTCAAACATATTAGATATTGAAGTTATTTTTTCTGGTAATTGATCCGGAACTTTTGTAACTGTTTTTGGCATTTTAACAGCTCTTATATTTTGACCATCATGATAGTATCCGATTTGTTTGATCTCTTTAGCTTGTATATTAGATAAATCTTTTTCTGCAGTTTTTTGTTCATTACCATCATTGTCGATATAAATGGTGAATACTTCTGCTGTTTTTCCAACATCTAATAAAGCACCTATTCTATTATTAATTTTGATTTTGATTGTTTGTTTTAATTTATTTTCAGGGTCTCTATTAATCAGTCTATCTTTGTCATCTTCAAATAATTTAATATCTTGTATATCTAAATCGCTTGCATGTTTTTTTAAAACTTCTTTAATTTTTTCTAGGATTTCAGTTTTTTTAACAATTTCTCCTTCTGCAACAGCAATTTTATCTTTAAGTTCTTTATTTCAAATTTCTTTAACTCTAGTTTGAACTTTAACAGATTTTGTATCACTTTTTGAAATAGGTTTATTTTCTTGTTCTCATGAAAAAGTATTTTTTGTCATTGAATTCATGTCTTTATCTGAAACAATTAAATATGATAAGTCTTGATTAAATTTAATTGCATAATAAAAAATACTTCTAACATTAACACCTTCTCTAATTACAAATTTTTCTGGAAGTGGTTGGTTGAACGCTTGTGCCATTGAAAACATTGCTAGTAAACTTTCAGCATTTCTTGTATCAAATTTATCTCCAAGTGGTTGGTTGAAACTTTTTGCTCCTTGAAGCATACCAAAAAAATTTTTTCCTTTTGATGTATCGAATTTGTCTCCTAAACTACTATTAAACGATTTAGCTCCTTGAAACATACTAGAGAAATCAACTCCACTTGAAGTGTCTCAAGTAATTGGTTGATTAAATTTTAATGCGTCCATAAACACATATTTAAAACTTGTTACTTTTGAAGTGTCTCAATTTTCAATTCCTTTGATCTTTACATTTGTGTTAAGTTTAAATGCACCATCTAAATCTGTTATGTGACTTGGTAATACTTCTGGAACTTGATTCACATTTTTTGGAAAAGGTATAATTTTGTTTCCTTTAGTTCATCCTATTTTAGTAACTTTATTTTCATTAAGCGGATCAAATTCATGATCTTGTTGTTGTGGTATATTGTTGTTGATTGATTCTCTTGTGTCTATTTCACTTTTATTTGTAAGTGTTGTTAAATTATGTTCTGTATGACTATGAATTTTAGCCCCAGAAAAAGCCATTACAGCTTTTAATATAGTTAATAAATTCTTCATACTTTCATCCCTTTAAATCCTATATAGCTATCTCACTATAAAAACTGAAAATTTGAATAAATTTATTAAAATAATGATATTTATAGTATTAAAAAATCTCATATTTAAAGTTTTAGAGTGATTGCTTTATCGTGAGTTTTAAATTCTTTTTTCATTGTATCAAAAAAAAAAAAAAAACAAGGGCGGGAGAATGCAACTGCATAATCTCCACCTTGTTTTCGCTACATTCTAGATTCTTTAAACTGTTTTTATAAAACTTAAAATATCTAAATAATCATACAAACTATTTAATTTATTATTATTTTTAATATTAATGTCTTTAATTAGAACATTAGATATTAACTTAATAATTTCTTCAATTTTAATATTTAAAGTTTCATAATTTTTATTAATATCTAAATGTTCAAATTCATTTAAAAGATCTATTATTTTATTTTGTTCAATTAAATATTTTTTATATTCAAATTTAATAATTACAGATAGTTTAATTAAAGATGAAACTTTAATGTAATCAGATTTATTTTCAATTTCAGAATAATAAACATATAAATAATTTAAAAAATAATCAAGTTTAAAAGATATGATTTTAATAACATCATAAATTGCTAAATTTAAGAAATTATTTTCTTTTCCTTCTTGATATATTAAATTGACAACCTTTTTAAATTCTCTAGCTTGAGTGATATTTTTAATTAAATGATTGTGTTTAATAAAATGATTATAACTAGGTAAATAACTAAAACTAGAACACATTTTAAAATCGTTATATAAATTATTTATTTGTAAATATATTTCTTTTAACATACTTCTCCTATAGTAAAGGTTGAATGATATTTAATATTTTAACTGCAATTTTTCTAAATCAATTAATTTCATCATTAGGAGTAAAATCAAATTCAAAACTATGATCAAAATCTCATTTAAATTTATCACTAATTTGTTTATTTAACTCTTTTGAATAAGCTAATACCATAGTTTGTTGATCAGCAAATAAAGCTCTGTAATCTAGATTGGTTGATCCTGTAAAACTAATTTCATCATCTATTAAATAGACTTTAGAATGATTGAACACATTATTCATTGAATAAATCTTAACTCCTGCTTTATATAAATCTCTTGTTCATTGTTTTGTTTCATCTAATAAGAAAGGTTTATCACTTATTCCTGGGATTAAAATTCTTACATCAATTCCAGTGTTAGCAGCCGATATTAATGCACTAGTTATTTCTTGTGGGGGAATAAAATAAGGAGTAGAAATTCAAATACGTTTTTGAGCTGAATTTATTAAATTTGTAAAAACAGATAAATGAATAGGTTCTTTGTGATTTGGACCTGATGAAATAATTCTCACTAAAGAGTTTTTATTTTCTTTTAATGCATGTATTTTACCTATATTTTTTTCAACTTCTAAAATGCTTGGTAATTTACTAGTTTTATAAAATTCATAATCACTTACAAATATTTTTTCAATTCCTTGTACAGCACTTCCAGTTATTCTTATATGAGCATCATTTCAATATCCATATTTTTTACTTAAATTAATATATTCATCACCAATATTAATTCCACCAACATATCCAACTTTTCCATCAATAGAAACATCTTTTCTATGGTTTCTATAATTAGCTGTTCATTTTATAAAAGGAAAATGTACTTTAGCATAACTTACGATATTTGCACCATGTCCTTTTAATTTCTTTTTAGATTTAGAAAACATATCATAAGATCCAACAAAATCATAAATAATATAAACTCTAACACCTTGTTTAAGTTTTTTAATTAGTAAATTAGTTAATTGATCTAATAATCTGCCTTCTTTAATAATATAAAAGTTTAATAAAATATAATTTTTAGCTTTACTAATGTCTTTAAATAAACTTAAAAATAATTTATTACCATTATCTAAAAATTCAATATCACTATTTTTATATAAATTTAAGTTACTTTGATCAATTTTAAAAGAACGTTTAAATTGAGGAATTTCATTTGTTAAAATGTTTTCAATTTCTTTTTGTTCTTGTTTAGTTTGCTTTTGTTTAAAATCATAAATTGAGTAGTTTTTAGTTGTTTTATATTTATAAGGTCTTCCAAAAAATACGTAAGATATAATTCCAAAAATAGGAACAAACACTATAAAAGCAGATCATCTGATTCTAGTTTCAAATCTTCTTTTTTTACTAGCAAGAACAAGTGCTGCTCACAAACAGCAAATAGAATGAAAAATAAAAAATGAAATTCAATTATATCAATGAGCATAAAGACTTGTCACAGCTAAAATAGCAATTGCTAAACTGAACATAAATATTAATGATAAAGTTGCTACTAACGGTTTTTTCATTGTTTTGTTCCTTTTTTATGTTTATTTATAGTTTTTGAAAATCTATTATTTTTAATGATTAATAGATTAAATAATTCAGGTGAAAATTTTGCGATTGCTTCAGTGAATTTTTGATTACTAATAAGTTGAAGTAAAAATAATTTTGATTGAATGTGATTCTTTTTAAAAAAGTATCTACTAACAAGAATATAAAAAGTAAATCAATAAGTATAATCATATAAACTTTGTTTTTTATCACCATAAAAAAACTTAGAAAATGCATTAGCAATATAGCAATATATTTCATGATAATCAAAATATTTTTTAATTTGTTTTTCAGTAAACTTAATCTTAAATTCATTAGATAATATCTCTAAAGCTTTTTGTTCATAATTAATATTTAAATCATTAAATTTTAATTTTTCTGCATTTAAAATAATTGTTTTATGCATATCTTTTAATTTGTTTTTAGATCTGCTTTTAGTGAAATTGTAATATAAATAATAAGCACAAAGATTAATAAAATTAAAAACATCTCAGTGTTGTTTTGTATCAATTGTCATTTCTGATATCCCTAAAATATAAAGATAATTTTTAATTAATAAATTACTTCTTCTTTTTGCAAAAAACTTTTTAAAATCAGCATAAATTAAATCATTATCATTAATGAAATTTTTAAAGTATTTTTGTCTTTTTAAAAAAGAAGCAACGTTCTTTTTAGTTAACTTTTGACTCATTATTTTTTACCTCACTTATATTTATATTATATAAAAATAGGCATAAGCCTATTTTAATCTATTTAGTAATGGGAAAATAAATTTTGATGCTTCTAGATTAGTTGTATTTTCTCTTATATAAAGAAATGATCTATGATGTTCTTCACCAACCATTATTTTTCTTAATTCTTTAACAACAAATTTATTTTTTATATTAGGTACAAAATAGAACTCAATTAATGAAATTCCTTTTGGAACAATGTTTTCTAATAAAGTTTGAATATTAATTTCATTTTTTGAATAAAGACCCATTAATTGGAAAGTGTGACCTGTAATTGAAAATATTACAACAGCATCTAGGTTAGCTAAATAATAAATATTATTTTTGTAGTATTTTAATAAATTAAAAACTTGTAAGTCTTTATCTTCTTTTACAGAAAATAGTGAATTTTCTTTAGCTGAATGGAATAAATAATCTTTAATAAATTCTAAATCTTTAACATTATTTTCAGGAGATAATTTTTTCACTACTGATAATTCAGATTGTAAAGTTTGATCTCATTGCATGAAGTAAGTATATTCTTTTACTTTTTTAAAACCATTTCTTATTAAAGTTTGATCGTTTTCAATATTTGAAAATGTGTAGAAAAGATCAACTATTCTTTCATATTTATTAATTACCCCTTTAATCATTTGATAAACCATTTCATCATTTCCGGTTTTTGATTTCACAAATTGATTAGTTATTAATAATGAATTAACACTTACTTTATTAATGATGATTCCGTTTTTTAAGAACCCACATACTCCTAAAATACCGTTTCTATCATTAACTGCACAAAGTGGAGTAAACCCTAAATCTATTTGATTTTTTAGAATTCAGTCTTCGTATGTTTGATAACCCCTTTTTTTGATAATACTATTAAGCTCTAAGTTATAATGTTTATTATCTCTATAATTGAAAATTAAACTATATTGATTCATTGTAAACCCCTCCTAAATGTATTGTTTTATATTATTAATTATACTATTACACTATATTTTTTTAGATATGTTTTTATGGTGATACTTAACTATTTATACTAAATAAAATATGTAAATATTAGATATTTACTTATTATTTTAATTTTTGTATATCTTTATAAATTAAAAATTCACTTTAAGCATTTGACTTAAAGTGAATAATTAATTCTAATTTATTTCAGATAATTTAGATTGTTGATCTAGTTTCTTTTTCATTTCTTTTTTATTTAAGTAGATTAATAACGCACCTGACATAAATCCTAATAATCCAACTAAAATAATTGTTATCATTAAAATTTGATATGCAAGTTGATTGTTTTCTTTATTAGTTACTTGATCCACTACTTTATATTTTGCAATTAAAGATGATTGTAATTGTTGGAATCAAGCATCTGGAGTGAATGCAATAACTGATACTAATCCAACTGCTGTTGCGTAATCTTTTTTAGCAACACCAATCTCAAATAATGTAGCTCATCGGTTAGTTACTAATCCTCAACATAAAGCACCTAAACATAAGAAGAATGTATAAACAACAACTCTTGCAGTTCATAAATATCATTTAGGAGCTTCGTGTAAAATTCATCCTACTTTAAATCCTGGTATGAATAAAACTGTTGTTACTAAGAATGTTCCAATTAAAATTCCGATCATTAAGAATTTAATATATTTTTTAGATTTATCAGCTATTCTACCCGCTGGAGCTGAGAATATAAATCTAAATAAATAAGTTCTTAAAAGTCCACCAATAAACACTGCTGAAGCAGCAACCCCTAGTGAAATTTGTAGATATGAAACTAAAACACTTAGTCCCATTTGATACATATAAACTCCCATAACAACTAGTGAAACTAATCAAATTTTGTAGTTTTTAACAACTTTAAATACATCTTTAATGTTGAAACTTGTTTCATCTTGTTTTGATTGTTTATCTTCTTTAACAAAAAATATTAATAGAAAAACTGTAAGAGCAATTAAACCACAAAACATATAAATCATAATAGTGAAGTTTCATACACTTGGAGAAGTTATACTTTTTGAAGCAAAAACTGGAGTTAATACTAAGAATAATAAATATCCTATTGAAACTAAAACAGTTCCTGTAAATCCATTAAAACTTCCATGAATTCCATTTAATAATCCGTTTTGTTCTGGTTTACCTTGTTGAGATAATAACTTTCATAATGGTGCTCAGAAAATGATCTTAGCAAATGCCCAAATAGAATAAACTATACATAATTGAATAAAACGAGATTGAAGTCCCATTTCGTTTAGAATAGGACCATTTTCTGAAGCTACTAAAGCTCCACCTGCAGTTAATCCGATTGAACCATATCAAACACCAGAAATACCAAACATTGCAAGCCCAGTAATTGTTAATCATTTAACACTAAATTTATCTCCTAAAATACTTCCAAAGAAGTAAATAGCTATTGAAATATATCCATAAATCGCACTAGCTTGAGATAAGTGTTCAGTTTTAACACCTAAGTATAATGCTATAGTTTCAGAGCTCATAACATTTCTTAGATATGATGGGAAAACAAACACTAAAGTGTCAGAAACGGCAAGTAATAGAATAACAAATAAAGTTCTTTTATCTAAAGTTTTAAAAGTTCTATCTAAAAAGCTTTTAAAACCATTTTGTTTTGCTTTTTCTTTCACAATCTTTATTCCTTTCTTTTCACTTTTTTATTATAGCACTTGAGGTGTTTTATTTCTTATTGTGTCTCTTTAGTCTTATTGTGTCTCTTTAGAAATATCTCTTTAAAACAATGAATTTTTTATACTAAATAATGATTTTTGTTGAGATATGAAGTTATTAATAGCATTTAGACACATTTTAATAACCTTACATTGTAAACTTAAGTGATTGTGTAGGTTTAGGTGTGTCAGTATCATCTTCTTTATCTTGATGATGAGTTTGAGATTCTTGTTGAGTTTGTTATCGTTTTTTACTCTTGTGCTTTTCTAATCAGTTATTGTGTTTTTGTTGTTTAGCTAATTCTTGTTGTTTGAATTTTTCTTCTATTTCTTCTTGACGTTGATTTTGCATTTGAATAATCTTTTGTCTTGCTTCGTTTGTTATTTCTTCTCAATCCACATTAAACATAGAACTTTTAGTGTATAGATATTCATCCAATTTATCTCTAACTCCATATTTTTCAATGTAAAAACAATTTTTAACAACTTCATAAAAATGATCAGGATGATTAAACAATATTTCAGGAATTATATTTGTTTTAGTTATTAAGTGATGATAACCTTTAATTATCATTTCACTTTCATCTTTACTAGCTTGTGTTTGAGATTTTGATTTTCATACAGGTTCTTTAGATTCTTGATCTATATAATCTACTTCAAAATATTTTATTTTATCTTTTAAAACAAATAATGTGATCATTATATCGTTATATTGTTCAACAGAAGTTGGATAATTGTTTTTAGGATGATCAGGAATATATAAACTTTCGAAAAGTTTTCTGTCTATTACATTAATAACTGAACAGTTAATAGCTATTTTTCTATCTTCGCCATACAAGTCCTTATCTTCAAATACTAAATTAAAAGGATCATTTCTAGAATCTTCATAATTATCATCGCTCACGGTTTTTGCAGATAAATAAAATACTTTATCATCACTATAAAACACAATAAAAGGTCTATGAATACCGTGTCCTTTTATAGTTCTACCGGCTTTATCTTTTCCAATAAAGGCGTTTGGAGTATTTCTATATCTTTGCTTATAAACTTTACCAATTTCTATATTCATTTCTCTCTCCTATATTTTATTCCTATCTAAATTATATAAAAAAATACAACTTCTAGATGAAGTTGTAATGGTTCTATTTCCTTATTTTGCCATCTCAGATGGTAGGCAGGGCCGGCTAGAACCTGTCCGCCTATCTATAGATAAATATTTATAAAAATACTTACATAATTAATATATCACAAATTATAAATATTTGAAATATTTTTTATAGCGAAATATATTATACTAATTAAAATATTACTCTCTGAATCGTGGTGGAATATGATTGTATTCTAATGATGCAACACAAAAAAGATCCCTACAATTGTAAAGATCTTTTTTTATCTTATATATTTTTTATTAATTGAATCATATATTCTAGAAGCAGAGGCATTCAATTCTTTGTCAAAAAACACAACAATATCTTTATTAAAATTTTCTAAATCTACTTTAGTTTTTAATGGTTTAGATTTATGAAAATTAACACTTGTTGAAATAATGGGACCAACTTTATTAATAATATTTTTAATATCTTGTCTTTTAACTAATCTAACAGCAATACTTGAATCTTTTGTTTTAAAAATTACTGTTGTAGGTCGTTCTGATAATAATAATTCTTTATCAGTTTCATCAACAACATCTACATCTTGAAGTTGATCTAAACTTGATATTAAAATAATTAGTCTTTTATTAAGATCGGCTTTTTTAACTCTATTAATTTCTTTTTCATTTTCTAAAGTATAAACTGCAGATAATCCATAAATTGTATCAGTTGGTAGAATTATGATTTTGTTTTGTTTTAAAAGTTCTATTGCTTTATTTTCTTCATGATCTTTTAACATGTGTATATCCTCTTAATATTTTAATTTTTTTGTTTTCCATTTCTTGCTCAACTTCTTTAATAATATTTTTCTTAGTATAAATTCCTTTACCAATAATAGCAAATGAAACTAAAGTTGAAGTAATTAATATAGTGAACTCAGAAAATACTACATAGTTATTAGTAAATATGGTTTTAATTTCTTTATCAATACCATTTAAAGGGTATTCTTTTGTAAGTTGATTGTAAATATTTTCTCCTATTATATTTTTTGTTTGACTAAGATAATTTGCACCTGTATTATCAACATTTCAGGCAACTGATAATCTTTGTAATTCTAATTGAGATACAAAAACACTTATGATTAATAAAATTGATTCAATAAGTAAAACAATGTATTGTGATCTAAATGATAATGAAGAGAAGTTTTGGCCACGTATTGATACTGAAACTAAAAATAATGATGTCGATAAAGTAATTCCTAAAACTAATATAGGAAATGACAAAATAGTTAATGGACTAGTTTGTTTTAAACTTAATTCATTCTTGAATTTATCAAATATTTCAGCTTTAAAACCTTTCATATCTTTTAACAAATTAGGATATTCATAAGTTCATTTAAACAATGATTGAATAGGTCCACGAGTTGAAATAATTACTATGTAAAGAATAACACTTGATGAAATTGCAAATACTGTTACTAAAACTCAATTTGATAAAGTCTTTGCTTTATATGAAAATATTTTATTAGCATACAATTTAAATTTAGAACCAGTAAATAGTGAGTTTTTTTGAGTAAAATGAGTTACATATTTATCTTCTTGATTTGATGAATTATCAGCAAAAACAACATTTTGTAATGAAATACTAACAGTAAACATGAAAAAGAATTGAACAAAGCTTACTCATCAAATTTTTTCATCACTTATTCAAAGAAATGCTTTTAAAGTACCTTTTGTTGAATAATTATCAAAATATCATTGAGCTATCTCTTCCATTTGATCTATTTTATTATTTGAATTTCCAGTAATAATTTCATAATGTAAAAAGTCTTCATAAAATCCATAATAATATTGTGATAAAGTTTGAAAAAGAATTGTAATAACACTTAAAAATACAATCGAAACAATTACTACTTGTTTATATCTTCGGTTGTTTGAAACACTAACAATACCTTTAAAAAGAACAAATAAAATAAGAACAATAAAAGTAAAAATAATTCCAGCTATTGCATAACCTCATATATAAGCTCTGCTTGGTAATTCTTCTAAATGTTCTGAAATAGTTTGAAAATTTTCAAAATAATGAAGTAATCCTTGGTCAGTAAAAATAATATAAACATAAATATAAAAAGGCATAATAGTTAATAAAAATACTACTATTGCTAAAATAGATCTAAAATAGATCGATATATTTCTTTTTTGAATTTCTGGATTAGAATCTGTCGCTCTCATTGAAAATTTGTTATTAATCAATTTGGGTTTTAGATTCGAAAGATATTTATTTTTAATCATATGTTTATTCCTTTAAAAGTTTTTAATTATTAGATTTCTTCAATTATTGTAATTATCTTTTTTAAATTCTCAATTATATTTTAAACAATTATCATTAATTATTTTTTCAATTGCTGTTTTTTGATTTCAACCAAATTCTAAAACAATCATAAACTTATTATTAACATCTACAATTTTATTGATATTACTAATTAACTTTTTATAAAAATATAAACCATTATCTTTAGCAAATAATGCAATATTAGGTTCATATAGTTTAACACTATCTGCAATAGAATCATCATTAATATCAATATATGGTGGGTTGCATACAACTACATTAGCCTTGATATTATTTTTAATAATATTTTCTAAAAAATTTGATTGTAATGTTTTAGCATTTTTTAAATTAAAATTATTAATATTTTTTTCAGATACACTTAAAGCTTTATTATCAATATCAACTAGTAAGACATTATTTGACTTATTTAATAAAGCTAAACTAATACCTAAACAACCACTTCCACAACAAAGATCAATTATTTGTAAATTGTTATTATTTTTCACATAATCATAAACTAAGTTTATAATTTCTTCTGATTCAACTCTGGGTATTAAAACGTTTTTATCAACATAAAATTTATGATTATAAAAATATTTATTTTTAATAATATAAGCTAAGGGATATTGTTTTTCTAATAATTCTATTATTTTATTAACTTGATTAATTTCTTGATTTGTTAATTGATAATCTAAATCAGTTATAATTGCTTGATAATCTTTTTTTAATACATACTCTAAAATAGCATAAACATCAGCTTTTGAAATGCTGATGTTTTGATTATTTAAAACATTATTAAAAACCTTATAAATATTAAACATTATTTTCTAATTGTTCAGCAACTTTTTGACGTTGTTCTTCGTTTATTAATGCAATTATAAATTCTTCGATATTACCTTCCATAACTTGATCTAATTTGTTTAAAGTTAACCCTACTCTATGATCGGTTACACGGTTTTGTGGGTAATTATAAGTTCTAATTTTTTCAGATCTAGCACCAGTTCCAACTGCATTTTTTCTAGTTGCATCAGCTTCTGCTTGTTGTTTTTCTAATTCAGCTTCATAGATTTTAGCTCTTAACATAGTCATTGCTATATCTTTATTATCGTGTTGGCTTCTTCCATCTTGACTAGCAGCAACAACTCCAGTTGGAATGTGAGTAATACGTACAGCTGAATCAGTAGTGTTAACGTGTTGTCCCCCTGCTCCTGATGAACGATAAGTATCAATTCTTAAATCAGATGCTTTAATTTCGATTTCAACTTCACTCATTTCAGGTAAAACAGCTACAGTTGCAGTTGAAGTTTGAATTCTACCTTTAGCTTCAGTTTTCGGTACACGTTGAACTCTGTGAGCACCAGATTCGAATTTTAATTTAGAATAAACTCGATCTCCTTTAACCATGAATACTACTTGAGAATAACCCCCAGCTTCTCCAGGTGAAGCTTCCATGATATTAATTTTTCAACCTTGTTTTTCAGAATAAAGTCTATACATCCTTAATAAATCACCAGCAAAAATATTTGCTTCATCACCACCAGCTGCTCCACGAATTTCAACAATAACGTTTTTGTCATCATTTGGATCTTTTGGTAATAACATTTCTTCAATTACTTTTACTAAAGGTTCAATTTTTTCACTGTTTTCTTCTAATTCTAATTTAGCTAGTTCTATTAGCTCTTGATCTTTTTCATTTTCTAAAATGTTTTTAGCATCAATTATTTGTTGTTGAGTTTGTTTATATTCAACAAATTTTTCAACAACTTCTTCTAAATTAGATCTTTCTTTATTTAGTTCAGTGAATTTTTTAATATCTTTAAGGATTTCTTCTTTTTGTAAATCTTCATTAATTTGATCTAGTCTTTTTTGCATAGTTTCTAATGCTTCATATGTCTTTGGATTCATTAATTAAGCTCCTTTTTTAGGTAATACATAACAAGTTCTACATCTTGCTTCGTAACTTTCTTTTCCGTCAACTAGAATTAGCGGTGAATCTCATTTAGCTGGTTCTCCATTAACAATTCTTTGAGATCTGTTAGCAAAATTACCACATATATGACATCTTGCTCTTAATTTTGTAACAAATTCAGCTATTGCTAAAAGTTTATCTACATTTTTAAATGGTTCACATCTAAAATCTTTGTCTAATCCGTTAACTATAACAATAATTCCTTGATCCGCTAATTCGTCGATTAAGTCAACTACACCTTCATCTAAAAATTGTACTTCATCTATACCAACAACTTCAACCTTTTTAATTAAATTTTCTTGTTCAACTATTTTTCTAATATCATCACTTTTTTGAACAATATTAGATTCTAACATAGTCCCACTATGAGAAGCGACGCATTGTTTTGAGTAACGTTGATCTATTCCTGATTTGAAAACAACAACTTTTTTCTTAGCATAAGACATGATTTTTAATCTTCTTATGAACTCTTCAGTTTTACCTGCGAACATACAACCTGTAATTAATTCTATTCAACCAAGTTTATTGTTTGAGCAACTCATTTCTGTTTCATTTATATCATTCATAATTCTACCCCCCATTTTTTATTAAATTCTCTAATTCATATACTAAAACTGGTATTTCATCTAGTGATTCAATTCTTGCTCCTGATGCAAGTTTATGTCCTCCGCCATTGTGTTTTTCAGCAATTTTATTAACTTCATAATCACGACTTCTGAATGACACTTTTAATTGATCTTCATATTCAATAACAGTGAATCAAATTTTAATTTCTTCAATACCTGCCATTGTAGATAAACAAGATTTGATTTCTTCATAGTTTAGATCTCAACCTTTTTGATCATCTTTTGTTAAAACAATATATGCAATACCTGTATTTGTAATGTTAACTTTAGAAAAAGCGAAATTCATTCATTTTCTCATCTTTAGTGATGAAACATATAAATAATCATTTGCTTTTTTAAAATCAGCACCAAATTCTAATAATTTAGAAGCAACTATAAAAGTTTGTGCATCTGTTTTTTCGTATAAAAATCTTCCAGAATCAGTTAATAAACCTAAATATAAATTATGTCCTGCTTGTTTAGGAATTATTAGATTCATCTTCATAGCTCATAAAGTTATTACTTCAGTATTTGCAATTGATGAATCTAAAATTAAATCATTATCTGCATAATCTTCAACATTAATATGGTGATCAACTTTAAAGACTTCTTTAACTAGTTCAACTCTATCGAAATCAATGCGAGATTTAACTGCAGTATCAACTGTGATTAATAATGAGTTTTGAACAAATTCATCACTAATTTCATTGCTTAAAAAGTCTAGATCATCATTTAATCTTTCACCAACAACAAAGATCTTTTTATTTTCAAAGTTCTTTTCAATTATATAAGCAAGTCCCATAGCACTACCTTGAGCATCTCAATCAGGTAGTTTATGTTTTGCAATAATTATGTTGTCATATTGTTTAATTTTTTCAACTAATTTTTCACATTTTTTGATATCCAACATTCTACACCTCTTCAGAAATTATTTTGCTTATACTCTTTCTATCTACATGAACAACTATTTTATCGTTATTTTGTAGTTGAATTGTTTTGTTATAGAAAAATATCTTTGTTTTGTATTCTGTAATCCCACAATAAATATTTTTATCAATAAACCTATTAGATTTTACTAATTTTAAAATAACTGGTAAATTATCTCTTCCACCGAAACTTAAATTTATTCTAAAAGGATTTAAATAAATTGTTCCAGTATTATTAATTTCTTTATTTTCTAGATTTCAGTTTTTATTTTCTACTTCAATTTGATTATTCTCTAGTTTTTTATATTTTAAACTGTTGTAGTTAGGTAGAATGTTTTGTTCTAAACTAATATCAAAAATATCTTCAGCAGATAAAAGCTGCATTTCGTTATTATAAACACTATAAATTGTTTTCGAAAGATCTGGAACATATCTTAATGAATCATTTAAAAAGACAAACGTTAACATAGGATTAAGTTCTCTAATACGTTTAATAGTTTCTATTAATTTATCAAAATCTTTAGGATTTAAAAGTTGGGTAAGATTTGAAAAAACAATATTTCTCTTACCTAAATTAATAGCTTTTAGCATTTTAATATAAATAATGTTTAATGATGATATTTGAAAACTACTTTTAATGAATCATTGAAACTTCATATTGTATTTTTCAACATTTTCACTCATTCACTCTGAAGCTTGTTGGAAAATATTTTTAATTTGATCTTTGTAATATTTTTTTAAAACTAAAAATTCATTTTTATTATTATATTTAGCATTACCAGAAAGAATTTGCTCATGATACTTATGGATTAAATATGCAATTTGTTTTCCTATCATTTTGCACTCTTGACGAAGTAAACCCAACATATCTTCTTTTTGTTTATGTTCAATATCAGAAAGTTGATCTTCAACTGTTTTTTGTCAATTTTTATATGCTCACTCAACTTTGTTATATGATTCTTTAGAGATTTCAGATTGTTTAAAATATTTTTTAAATTCAAAATCTAATTGTTTTTGAAATTGCTTTAGTTTTTTGTTATCTCTATAAATAGCAATTCTTAATTCTGTAATTTTTGAACCTATAATCTTTAATTGTTTTCCTACTGCATATTTAGTTTGAGCATAAGTAAATTTTCTTCAATTCTTTTTTAATTCTTTATTTGATGATCTTTTAATGTTATATTCACAAGAACAAGAATCTCTTAATTCATCAAACGCATAAATGTTATCTCACATAATTTGTTGAAACATTAGCATTAATTGATTTATTCTTACAGTTACTTTTAAATTTTCAATTAATTTAGAAAGAACTTTTATTTGAACTGGAAAGTCTTTAAAAATATCTAAAGGTTTTTTCTGATTGTATTTTAATAATTTCTTTAGATAATCATTTAAAACTTTTTGTTCAGTTGTTGTTGAGTTGTTAATGAATTGAGATATTACTTTATCAATGTTTTTTCTAACTTTTAGATCGTTGTTTTCATTTTTAGATGCAACAAATGATAAATAATTATATTTTTCTTCAATATATGTAACAGAAGCTTTTCTTAAAAATCTAGTATTAAAAAGTAATGATAATACTAAAACTCACTTAGCTGGAATTAAACGTTGGAAAAAGTTATTGTTTTTAATGTATTCAACATTATTTTTAACAAATCGTTTATTTACAATATCAATTTCATCAATTTGATATCTTCCTGTTTTATTTTTTTCTTTACCTAATAAAATTCTTTTAAAAAAATTAAATTTATTTGGTTGACGAATAACTACATTAATTATTTCTCCGTCACTGGCAGTAAAGTTAATTCTTTCTATTTTAGGATCTTTGGTTAGAAAAGTTAACTCACTGAATTTATATGACATTAATTTTCCTCCAATCCATTATATAAATATATTTTAAATTATTTAACTTTAAAAAGAAAAACTCACAACGTAGTTGTGAGCAAATATTGTTAAAATAACTATTTTTTATTTTCTTTGTTTTTTGCTTTTTGATCAACTGAGTGTTTTTCAGCAGTTGCTTTAATAGAATCTCTTTTAGCAAATTTAGATTTGAATTGTTCAACACGACCAGCATTGTTAACAAATGTTTGAGCACCAGTGTAGAATGGGTGACAATTTGAACAAATATCAAGTCTTATTTCTTCTGCTTTAGTTGTACCACATACTCATTCATTAGAACAAGTTGTACAAACGAATTTAGCTTCGTTAAAGTATTTTGGTTGAATATCATTTCTTGGCATAGTCTTTCTCCTTTCGCTATGTTATCATTTCGATATTTGATACGTTATATAGTATATAACAAAATTTAAAAAAATAAAAATTTTAAAGCTACGATTGCTTTAAAATTTTAAAAATATTATGATTTAGAAAAATAATTAAGCTTTACCTTTGCAACCAAATCATTCAGTTAGTTCTAAGAATGTTGATTTTAATGCTTCATATCCAGGTTTTAATAATTTACGTGGATCGAATCCTTTTGTATTATCATCTAAGTCTTTACCTGCCTCAACGTATTTTCTGGTTGCATCTCTGAATGCTAATTGTAATTCAGTGTTAACATTGATTTTTGAAATTCCCATTGAGATTGCTTTTTTAACTTGATCTTGAGGAATTCCTGATCCACCATGTAATACCATCGGCATATTGCTTGCTTGTTGTAATTTTTCCAATGTATCAAATGATAATGATTCTCATCAACTTGGATACTTACCGTGAATATTTCCAATTCCAGCAGCTAACATAGAAATTCCAGTTTTTGAAATTTCTTCAGCTTGTTTTGGATCTGCTAATTCACCTTGTCCAACAACACCGTCTTCTTCTCCACCAATTGAACCAATTTCAGCTTCAACTGAAACTTCATATTCATCAGCAAATTTAATTAATTCTTTTGTCATTTCTAGGTTTTGTTCATATGGATAATGTGATCCATCAAACATAACTGATGAATAACCAGCTAAAATACATTTTTTAGCCATTTCAACAGTTTGACCATGATCTAAATGTAGTGCAACTGGAACAGTAATATCTAAAAAGTCTAATAATCCGTTAACCATTCCAACAACAGTTTCAACACCACCCATATATTTAATAGCACCTTCACTAGTTCCTAAAATAACTGGAGTGTTTGAATCTTGAGCTGCTTCTAAAATAGCTTTTGTTCATTCTAAGTTGTTAATATTAAAGTGCCCAATTGCGTATTTATTAGCGTGAGCATCTTTTACCATTTGCTTAGCATTAACTAAACGTTTGTGATATAGTTTTGGCATTTGTAATAATCTCCTTACCTTGCGTTTATATAATAATATCATTTACAAAACTATATTGTTAGCACTTAATTTAGCAAATAAAGACTCTTTTTATGAAATAAAACTTATATTTACTTGTAAGCAAGTGCAAAAAAGTTTTCAACTAATACTTTTGCTAATTCGTCAACAGTGATAATTTCTTTGTCATTAATCAAAACTGAATAATTATCACGTTTTTTAAATAGTTTTATATCAATAGAACTATACATAGCTGATCAATTATCAATATATCAAATTAACATTGCTGATAGTTTGTAATCATAATTAGATGAATTACCGTAAAAGTTTCTTATTCTTTTAATTTTTGAATTTCATAATGAACTACATAATTTTGCTCTCAAGCTAATAATTGCTGTTTTATTTTTATATAAAAGTTTAAATTTTTTATATTCAGAATTTGAAATAAATTCTTCTTTTATTTGCCTAAAATGTTCTTCTACAATTTCATGATTTCACTCAACAATACCTCTTTTAGTTTTAATAATTTTAAATATGTGAAAAAGTAAAATTCCAACAAATGCTGTTCAAGAAATAATATTTATACCAGTAATCGAAATTAATCATCAATGACCATTAAAATTAAAAATTTTACTAAAAGAAAAATTTAAAAAATCATCTTCAATCCCTAGTAAAGTTTCTTCTAAAGCACTAGCGATTAAATAATTAAAAAGTGTGCAAAATGATAAACAAACAAAAAATATACCAACACATTTTTGAATATTCACTTTGTTTAATATTGATATATTATCTAGTTTTAATAATTTTCCAAATATTTTTTTAATTTTTTCTGGATTTTTAATAACAATTAAGTAGCTTCATCAAAACTGAACCAAAATAAGTATAATTGCTAAACTAACTATTCCAATAAAAATTCCAACTCATTGTATAGCAGAAAAGTTATTAATCTGTTTTGTCATAGGTTATCACTCATCCTTCTTTTTATTAAAAAAATTTTTATAACTAATAAATTGATTAGTATAAAAATTATAGTTTATTATATTTTATTATTTTTTGATATCTTTAACAATTGATTCAATAAATCCTCTGGAATATCAAACAAAATGATACCTTACCAATTATATGTTTTGGATCCAAAACATATAATTGGTAAAGGAGGTTAGAATGTTTACTATTTTAGACAATAAGTCATATGCAGAAATTAAAAAATGTATATTAGATATCTTTGCAAAGGATCCTAAAAGATCATGTTTATCAATAGCAAAGCAATTTAATAAATCTGTTTCTACTATAAAAAGATATAAGAAAGAATATCTTGATTTTATAAATACCGGAAAGGAGATAATACTTTCTCATAAAAATGTAAATAACAAGAATGCGCAAAAATATAGTGATGAAACAATATACAACTTGGGTGAAGTTTATCAAGGAGAAATGAAAATAACAGGAGGAGAGAACAATAACAGTAGTTGTTCATTTTTGACGTTGAAAAATTATCATAGTTGTTTAAAAGAAAAATTTGGTTATAAGATTTCATATTCTAATTTAGATAAAAGATTAATAAAACAGGGTTTTGCTAGTGCATACTGTAAGAGAAAAACTAGAAAAGA
>NZ_LFYS01000036.1 GCF_001199495.1 Mycoplasma sp. HU2014
TTTTTCTCTTACAGTATGCACTAGCAAAACCCTGTTTTATTAATCTTTTATCTAAATTAGAATATGAAATCTTATAACCAAATTTTTCTTTTAAACAACTATGATAATTTTTCAACGTCAAAAATGAACAACTACTGTTATTGTTCTCTCCTCCTGTTATTTTCATTTCTCCTTGATAAACTTCACCCAAGTTGTATATTGTTTCATCACTATATTTTTGCGCATTCTTGTTATTTACATTTTTATGAGAAAGTATTATCTCCTTTCCGGTATTTATAAAATCAAGATATTCTTTCTTATATCTTTTTATAGTAGAAACAGATTTATTAAATTGCTTTGCTATTGATAAACATGATCTTTTAGGATCCTTTGCAAAGATATCTAATATACATTTTTTAATTTCTGCATATGACTTATTGTCTAAAATAGTAAACATTCTAACCTCCTTTACCAATTATATGTTTTGGATCCAAAACATATAATTGGTAAGGTATCATTTTGTTTGATATTCCAGATAAAACCAAACTAATATAATTGCTGTTGATAATGGTGTAAAATATATATATTGAATATAAAAGGTTGGTGTTAAAAAATGCAAGTATCATTTGTTATAAGCTCACAATCTGACTTAGAAAGATTAAAAAAAACTGTAGGTTCCATACTTAATCAAAAAAACAAGTCTTTTGAAATTATTATTCTATTTGATTCAAAAGTAGATGCTGAAAAAAAAGAATATTTAAATGAGTTATTTGAACAAAATCAAAACATTATCATAAGTGAAAACAACAAGGTTCAAGATACAACTCAACATTGAAATATTTCAAAATTATTAGCTAGTGGAAAATATATGGTTTTTGTTAAAGAAGGAGACGATATTTTTGAAAATTTCGTTGATGAAATAGAAAAAATTTCAAATGAACATAACCCAGATATGATTCAATTTGATTTAGAATATTACGGTTTATTAGAAGAAACTTCTACTAAAACATTATTACAAACAAATAGGTTATATGATCTTGAAAATGAAAAAGAAGTTTTTGCTTACATAAGAAGAATTATTTATTCTAAAGCTTTTAAAACACAAATATGTAAAGAAAATAGAATTAGTTTCAGACCAAAAGTTCGTTTCGATAGTTTATTCACATTTGAGTTTTTAAAACATTCTAAAACTTTCTTTGCAACAGATAAAGTATTAACTAAACATAAAGTATTAGTTATGAGATACTCAGCATTTGATATTATTAACCAATGACCGCACATTATGAATTATTTCAGATCAATAGGTGAATATAAACAAATAGCTGATGAATTACATTATGCTTATTATTATGAATTATGTTATAACTTCATAAATTTAGTTAGATTATTTGATGATGATGTTTTATATAGAAATGTTTTAAATAAATGTAAGTGAAAAGCTAAAAAAGATAAGATTGATAAATTTATTAGAGTTAATAAAATATTTTTACAAAATTCAGATCCGACATTCACAGAAAGAGTTCACAAATTCAATGAATACGTTGATTCAGAATTAAACAAATTAAAATAATTAAAAGATATGGAAAATAAAAAATATTCATTAGTTGAATACACTGATAAAAATAAAAAATTAGAAGACATTCAATTTAGTCTAGCTAGTGTTTGAAAACTACTTTTTGCTAGACTTTTTGATTTGATAATAGGTTCAATTCCTATGATTTTAATAGACTTATTGTGAAAATCACAACCAGGAGATGTTGTGATTTTATTAGCGAGATATTTAATTTCTTTAATATGAATGTTTTTATATTTTGTAGTTTTATCTTGAACTTTAAAAGGTCAATCATTATCTAAAAAAATATTTAAACTTCAATTAATTAGTTTAGAAAAAAAACCAATTAGTTTTAAAGATATCTTTTTAAGAGAATTAGTTTTTATATTTATTCCATTTATAATTGGTATGATTTCAACAAGTATATTCGCTTTAATTCTTCCTACAAATATTAGTAATGATAATAAATTTAGAATTTTTATATCAGCTATAATTTATCAATTTGGTTTAATTATTATTTTCTTTTGGTGATTAGCTATTGCTATTTCAATTAAGTTTCAAAAACTTCATCAAGCAAATATTGATATAAAATTAAAACTTATTGTAGTTGATAAAAAACAACAACAAAAAATAGAAAAACATGATTTTAATAAAATGTTAAAAAGAGATGAAAAACACATTTCGTTATCAGATCAACCGGGTAATTTCGATATCGATTTTATAGATGAAATTAGAAATGAAGAACAAATTAATTATGATAAATCTATCAACTTAAAAAAACAAGATATCAAGACATTGAAATTAGAAAATCAAGATCAACAAAAACTAATAGAAAGTGAGAAAAAAGATGAGCATAAATAATATATTAGATTCTTTAAATCCTCAACAATTATCAGCTGTAATAACTACTGATAAACCAGTTAGAATTATTGCTGCTGCAGGTAGTGGTAAAACAAGAGTTATTACTGCTAAAGTTGCTTATCTAATTGAAAAAGCCAACATTAAAGCTTCTAGAATTTTAGCGGTTACTTTTACAAATAAAGCAGCTAATGAAATGAAAGAAAGAGTTTTAGATATTATTCAAGATAATTCAAAAAGTCCTTTTATTTCAACTTTTCATTCTTGATGTTGTAGAGTTTTAAGAAGTGATGGAACTAATATAGGATTAGAAAAAAACTTTTCTATTATAGATTCAGATGATCAAAGATCGATTATTAAAAAATCTGTTAAAGAATCAAATTTAGTTTTAACTGAAGAACAAAAAAAGATTTTTGATAAAAAGATTTTATATAAAATTAAAGAATGAAAAGAAAGCTTATACACTCCTAATGAAGCATTAGAAAACGCTTTTAATCCTATGGAAAGAAATTTTGCTGTAGTTTATAAATTATATGAGCAAAAATTAAAAGAATCTAATAGTTTAGATTTTGATGATCTACAAATTTATGTTTACAAGTTATTTAAACAAAATGTTGATGTTTTAGAAAAATGAAGAAATGCATATGACTATGTAATGGTTGATGAGTTTCAAGATACTAACGAAATTCAATTTGAGCTAATTAAATTTTTAACAAAAGATACTAATCATTTAACTGTCGTTGGTGATCCTGATCAAACAATATATTCATGACGTGGTGCAAAAGTTGATATTATTTTAAACTTTTCAAAAACTTATGCTAATGCAATAACTATAAAACTTAACCAAAACTATCGTTCTACTAAACAAATAGTAAACATTTCAAATGCTTTAATTAAAAATAATAAAAATAGAGAAGAAAAAGAAGTTTTTACAAATAATAATTCCGGAAAAAAGGTTATTGTAAAAGAAGCTCAATCTCGTGAAGATGAAGCAAGATATGTTGCAAAGCAAATAAAAGAATTAGTAAAACAAGGATACAAATATAAAGACTTTTTTATTCTATATAGAATTAATGCTTGATCTCAAGAATTTGAAAAAGAGTTTTATAATCAAAAAATACCTTTCCAATTAATTGGTGGAATTAAGTTTAGAGAAAGAAAAGTAATTAAAGATGCTATGGCATTTTTAAAAATGATTTCTATTAAAGATAATATTTCAAGTGAAAGAGTTTTAGGCTTAATTCCTAAAGTTGGATCTGTAACAATTAAAAAAATAGTTGATTTATGTGAACAAAAAAATATTTCTATTTATGATTTATTAGTAAATGAAGATAAAACAGATCTATATTTAATTACTAAGCAATTAGATTCATTAGGTGAAACTTTAAAAAATGCTAACCAAATGTTTTTAAACAATGATTCTGTTGAAACAATTTTAAGATATTTATTAAATAAAACTGGATATGAAGAAAAATTGAAAGTATTAAAAGATGAAGATAACATCGCAAACATTAATGCTTTATATGATCAATTAAGAAATTTTGAACAAGATTTTGATTATGAATATTATTTAGAAGAAAATAAACTAATCGCTTTTTTACAAGAAGAATCACTTATAGGAGATGCTGATCAGCAAGTTTTAGAAGATAAAGTTCATTTATTAACGGTTCACGCTGCTAAAGGTTTAGAAAATAAAATTGTGTTTGTTGTAGGAATTAATCAAGGAGTTATTCCTTCAAAACTTTCAAGTAATGTTCAATCAGAACTAGAAGAAGAAAGAAGAACTTTTTATGTTGCTTTAACAAGAGCTGAAGAACAGTTGTTTATTACTTATGTTAAAGGTGAATATTCTTATATTATGAAATCTGAATTGCTACCAAGTAAGTTTATTTATGAATTAAATAAAGAACATTATGAGTTTGAATCACAATTTATAAATAGTTTAAATTATCAAAAACAAGATTTTCATTCAAAACGAATTTCTCCAATAATCAACCCTACTCAATTTGTTGATTTTAAAGTTGGAGATATGGTTAATCATATTTTATTTGGTAAAGGAATTGTTTTAAAAGTAATTGGTAATCAACTTCAAATTGCTTTTGAAAATAAAGCTCATGGTAATACAATGGTTGCTGCAAATAATCCTGCATTGACTAAATTGTAATTCTTATGTATAAGAACTTTTATATGTTTGTTAATTTTAACAAATGTGTAAAAGTTTTTATTTTGTCAATTTTGAATTCATATTTTTAAAAACAAAAAACTCTAATCCATAAATTTAATATGGTGTTAGAGTTATTATTTTCATTTTTTAAGTGAGTTTATTTTATTCTAAAAGAGGTTCTTGTTAAGAATTACCAAGAGAGTGTTATAACTTTTCTTCATCTTCAGTAATAACAGTAGGTCCTTTATCTCCTTGTGGTCCTTCAGGTCCAGTAGGTCCTTTATCTCCTTGTGGTCCTTTATCTCCTTGTGGTCCTATAGGTCCAGTAGGTCCTTTATCTCCTTGTGGTCCTTCAGGTCCAGTAGGTCCTTTATCTCCTTGTGGTCCTTCAGGTCCAGTAGGTCCTTTATCTCCTTGTGGTCCTTCAGGTCCAGTAGGTCCTTTATCTCCTTGTGGTCCTTCAGGTCCAGTAGGTCCTTTATCTCCTTGTGGTCCTTCAGGCCCATTAGGTCCTTTATCTCCTTGTGGTCCTATAGGTCCAGTAGGTCCTTTATCTCCTTGTGGTCCTTCAGGCCCAGTAGGTCCTTTATCTCCTTGTGGTCCTTCAGG
>NZ_LFYS01000037.1 GCF_001199495.1 Mycoplasma sp. HU2014
AAAAAATATAAGTTTTTTAAACCTGTAAATAAAGATGTTTTTTATGAATTGGATGTAGCAAAAATAAATGAAGATGAAAAATACGATGGATATTATGTTTATGAAACAAATAGAACTGATTTATCTGTAGTTGATATTGTAAATTTATATTCAAAACAGTGACAAATTGAATCTAATTTTAAAACGTTAAAAGGTAAATTGTCACTTCGTCCAATGTATCTATCAACATGAAATCATATTGTTGGATATATATGTCTATGTTTTGTATCTTTAGTATTTTTAAATTATGTAATTTATCTTTTAAATTCTAGATTAGAATTGCAAGGTAAAGATAGAATTACTGAACATAAAATGATTAACGTTATTAAGGATGTCAAAGAAATTGAGGTATTTGTAAACAAACAAAAAACAGAAACAATACAAGTGTTTAATGATGAGTTAAAAGAAAGTTGAGATACTTATCACACTCTTTTAGAAGTTTTAAAAAAATAACAGTTGACTTATAAATTTAGGTTTATAAGTTTAAACTGTTATTTTTATGCTTAAAGTGGGAAACGTAGGAAGAAATAAAATATTGTGTTAATTATTGAGTCTGGAATAAAATATTGTGTTAATTATTGAGTAATCATAATATAAAATAAATTTATATTATAAAAATTAACAATTAAATAAGGAGTATTAATATGAATAAAATTGAATGGTCATCAATATTACATATTCAAAAATCAAACATGGCATATTGTTATGATGAAAATACTATTCACTTACTTTTAAAAACTAAAAAAGATGATTTAGCTCATGCTAAAGTTTATTATCAAGATCCTTTTAATTGAGGAAATAATTTAAAAGAAGTAGAAATGAGAAAAATCGGTAGCACAGATATTCATGACTTCTGATTTGTTGAAATTTATCCTGAACACAAAAGATTAGCTTACTTTTTTGAATTAACTGGAGTTCATGGAGATAAATGTTTATTAAATCAAAACGGAGTTCATGATTTTGGTGCATTTGACTGAATTAAAAATGATTCTCAATTTAAATTCCCTTGAATGAATAAAGAAGATGTTTATAAAGCACCTGATTGAGTTAAAGACACAATTTGATATCAAATCTTTCCTGAAAGATTTGCAAACGGTAATCCAGAAATAAATCCACCTAACACATTAAAATGAGCAAGTGTTAATCCTGGATCAGATAGTTTCTTTGGTGGAGATTTACAAGGAATTATTGATCATTTAGATCATTTAGTTGAATTAGGAATTAATGGATTATATCTATGTCCTATATTTAAAGCTAGATCAAATCATAAATATGACACACTTGATTATTTTGAAATCGATCCAAACTTTGGAGATAAAGAAACATTTAAAAAACTAGTTGATGAATGTCATAAACGTGGAATTAAAGTTATGTTAGATGCCGTGTTTAATCACGTTAGTTATTGACATCCTTTCTGACAAGACGTAGTAGAAAATCAAGAAAAATCAAAATACAAAGATTGATTCCACATTAAAAGATTCCCTGTTCCAAAAATGCACTTAGAATGACAAAATATCGATCACTTAGATCTAAGTTATCACACATTCTCATTTATTGGAGATATGCCAAAATTAAATACAGGAAATCCTGAAGTTAGAAAATATCTTTTAGGTGTTGGTAAATATTGAGTTGAAAACTTCGATATCGATGGTTGAAGATTAGATGCTCCAAACGAAGTTGATCATAGTTTTTGAAGAGAATTTAGAATAGAATTAAACAAAATTAAAAAAATCTATATTCTAGGTGAAATTTGATATGATTCAAATCCTTGATTATTTGGTGATCAATTTGATGGAGTAACTAATTATGTATTAACTGGTCCTGTGGTTGGATTTTCTGTTGGACATATGAGTCCAGAACACTTTAAAAACAAAATAGTTAAATTTTTAACTATGTATCAAGCAAATGTAATTCCAAACATGTTAAACTGTATGGATAGTCACGACACTCCAAGATTATTAAACTCTTGTGGTCATAATGTTGATAGATTTAAATTAGCATTCTCGATTCTATTTACATTAAGTGGAGCTCCAAGTATTTATTATGGTAGTGAGATCGGACTTGATGGAGAACATGATCCTGGAAATAGAAAATGTATGATTTGAGATAAATCAAAATGAAACATGGATGTTTTTGAACATATGAAAAAACTATGTAAAGTTAGAAAAGAACACCCAGTATTAGGATCATATGGATTATTAGAATTTGGTGTAACTGACAATGAAAAACAATATGTTGAATACTTTAAATTTGATAAAGATAATAAATATATTGTAATGATTAATAACTCTGATAAAGAATCAATAGATATTGATCGCTTCAATTTAGAAAACAAAATTGAACTACTAACTGATGAAGTTCAAACAAGTAATGTTGTTAATTTAAAACCACTTTCTATGAAAATCTTTAAGCTAAAATAAAAAATATTAATAATTTTTAAATGCTAGTTAACCTAGCATTTTTTAATTTTAAAAAAACTTATGCTATAAGTAATTATTCTAGTATTATATTATTAAAATAAATAGTAACTACAACTTTACTAAAAACAAAAAGTGATATCAAGATATAAATTTATATATAAGGAGATCTTAAATGAATACAATTGAGAAATCAGCTATTTTGCATATCCCAAAATCAAACATGGCATATTGTTATGATGAAAATACTATTCACTTACTTTTAAGAACTAAAAAAGATAATATAAAAGAAGTAATTGTTCATAATGGAGATATTTTTAATTGAGATGATGATCTAAAACCGAGTTATATGAAAAAAATTAGATCTAATAATATTTATGATTTTTGATTTGTTGAACTTTATCCTAAATACAAACGTTTAGCTTACTTTTTTGAGTTAACTGGAGTTAATGGTGATAAATGTTTATATAATGAAAAATCAATTTATCCAATAGAGTATTATTGAAAAGTTAGAATTGAAAATCAATTCAGATTTCCATGAATGCATCCTGAAGATATCAATAAACACCCTAAATGAGTTAAAGATATTATTTGATATCAAATTTTTCCAGAAAGATTTGCAAATGGTGATCCATCAATAAATCCAGAAAATACATTAGAATGAAATTCTGCAGATCCAACTGATAAAAATTTCTTTGGTGGAGATCTACAAGGAATTATTGATCATTTAGATCATTTAGTCGAACTTGGAGTTAATGGATTGTATTTATGTCCAATTTTTACAGCAAAAACAAATCATAAATATGACACTACTGATTATTTTGAAATCGATCCTAACTTTGGTGATAAAAAAACATTTAAAAAACTAGTTGATGAATGTCATAAACGTGGAATTAAAGTGATGTTAGATGCAGTGTTTAATCATTTTGGATATTGACATCCTTTCTGACAAGATGTTTTAGAAAATCAAGAAAAATCAAAATATAAAGATTGATTCTATATTAACAAGTTTCCTGTTGAAAGAATGGATGAATCTTTAACTGAAAATAAAGATCTAAATTTACCATATCACGCATTTTCATTCACTGGATTCATGCCAAAGTTAAACACTGCGAACCCTGAAGTTAGAAAGTATTTATTAGATATTTCTGAGTATTGAGTTAAAGAGTTTGAAATTGATGGTTGAAGATTAGATGTTGCAAATGAAATAAGTCACGATTTTTGAAGAGATTTCAGAAAAGTTGTAAATAAAGAAAAAAGAACATATATTTTAGGTGAAATTTGAAATGATTCTAATGTTTGATTACAAGGTGATCAATTTGATGGAGTTATGAATTACACACTAACTAGTTCAATTATTGATTATGTTGGTAAAAGAAATATCTCAACAGATGAGTTTAAAGAACATATTAATAGTTTTTTAGTGCAATATCCAGCAAATGTACTACCTGCAATGTACAATTGTTTAGATAGTCATGACACAGCTAGGTTTTTAACTATATGTCAAAATAATATAGATAGATATAAATTAGCATACTCAATTCTATTTACTTTTATTGGATCTCCAAGCATTTATTATGGAGATGAGATTGGAATTGATGGTGAACATGATCCAGGTTCTAGAAAATGTATGATCTGAGATAAATCACAATGAAACTTAGATATTTTAAATCACATCAAAAAACTAGTTAAACTTAGAAAAGAACATGTGGTATTAGGATCATATGGAGATTTAGAATTTGCTGAATCTAATATTTCACAAGATTATTTAGAATACTTTAGATTCGATAAACAAAACAAATATGTTGTAATGATTAATAACTCAGAAAGTGAAACATTGACTATTGATCATTTAGATTTAGAAAATAAAATTGAACTACTAACTGATGAAGTTCAAACAAGTAATGTTGTTAATTTAAAACCACTTTCAGCAAAAATCTTTAAGCTAAAGTAAAACGTTTCAAGTTAATGACACTTTATTTAAAAATATTATTTATATTTGGATAATTATTTAAAAAAAATTTATTATCATTAAAATAATTAATAGTTACGTATTTTAAAAAAGCTAATGCGTGCAATAAAACATAATAAATATTTTATTTATAAGGAGAATAATAGATAAATGAAATTAATTGAGAAATCAGCCATTTTACATATTCCAAAATCAAATATGGCTTATTGTTATGATGAAAACACGGTTCACTTACTTTTAAGAACTAAAAAAGACGATCTAAAAGAAGCACTTGTTCACCATGGTGATCCTTTTAATTGAGATAACGATATGAAAGCAACACGTATGAGAAAAGTTAGAACTACTGAAATTTATGATTTCTGATTTATTGAACTTTTCCCTAAATTCAAAAGATTATGTTACTTTTTTGAACTAATTGGAGTTGATGGTGATAAATGTTTATATAATGAAAGAACAGTTTATCCAATTGAACTTTTTGACATAATTAAAAACGAAAACCAATTTAGATTCCCTTGAATGAATGCTGAAGATATCACTAATCTTCCTAAATGAGTTAAAGACACTATTTGATATCAAATTTTTCCTGAAAGATTTGCAAATGGTGATCCATCAATAAATCCAGAAAATACATTAGAATGAAATTCAACAGAACCTACAAGAACTAATTTCTTTGGTGGAGATCTACAAGGAATTATAGATCATTTAGATCACTTAGTTGAACTTGGAATAAATGGATTATATCTATGTCCAATTTTTAAAGCAAAAACAAATCATAAATATGACACAATTGATTATTTTGAAATTGATCCAAACTTTGGAGATAAAGAAACATTTAAAAAACTAGTTGATGAATGTCATAAACGTGGAATTAAAGTGATGTTAGATGCAGTGTTTAATCATTTTGGATATTGACATCCTTTCTGACAAGATGTTTTAGAAAATCAAGAAAAATCAAAATATAAAGATTGATTCTATATTAACAAGTTTCCTGTTGAAAGAATGGATGAATCTTTAACTGAAAATACAGATCTAAAACTTCCATATTATACATTTGCATTTACTGGATTCATGCCAAAAGTAAATACAGGAAATCCTGAAGTTAGAGAATATTTATTAAAAGTTTCTGAATACTGAGTTAAAGAGTTTGATATCGATGCTTGAAGATTAGATGTTGCCAATGAAGTAGGTCACAAATTCTGAAGAGAATTTAGAAGAATTGTTAACAAAGAACAAAAAACATTTATTTTAGGTGAAATTTGAAATGACTCAAATGCTTGATTACAAGGTGATCAATTTGATGGAGTTATGAACTATGTGTTAACTCGTTCAATTATTGATTGTATTGCTAGAAGACATATATCAACTCAACGTTTCAAAGATCGTATAAATAATTACTTTGTTCGTTATCCAATGAATGTTCTACCTGGAATGTTTAACTGTTTAGATAGTCACGATACTACTAGATTGTTAACAGCATGTAAAGATAATATAGATAGATTTAAATTAGCGTATTCTATTTTATTTACATTTATTGGTGCTCCAAGTATTTATTATGGTGATGAAATCGGACTTAATGGAGAAAATGATCCAGATTGTAGAAAATGTATGATTTGAGATAAATCACAATGAAATATGGATATTTTCAATCATATGAAAAAACTATGTAAACTTAGAAAAGAACACCCAGTATTAGGATCATATGGATATTTCGAATTTTCTAATGTTGAAGCTGATGAACATTATCTAGAGTACTTTAAAATTGGAATGTATGATAAATATTTAATTATGGCGAATAATGCTGATAGAGAATTAAAACTTGATCACGTTAAACTAAAAGGTCATGTTGATTTATTATCAGATGAAGTTGAAACAACTGATGTAGTTACTCTAAAACCATTATCAATGAAAGTGTTTAGATTTAAAAATGAAGATTAAAGGTGTAATTTTTGATTTAGACGGAGTAATTACAGATACTGCACCATTACATTTCAATTCTTGAGCACAAGCTGTTAAAACAGTTGGTATTGATAATTTAGATAAAAGTTTTTTAGATAAATTAAGAGGAGTAGGAAGAGCTGATTCACTTGATTTAATTTTAAAAACTTATGATATTAAAATTAGTCAAGAAAAGTTTAATGAATTATTAGAATATAAAAATAATTTATACAAACAAGGATTAAAAAAAGTTGATCGCTCTTGAATACTGCCTGGTGTATTAGAATTTATTGAACAATTAAAATCTAATGATATTAAAATTTGTTTAGGTAGTGCTAGTCATAATGCTAAAAATATTCTAACTAAATTAGAGTTACTTAGTTATTTTGATCAATTAGTTGATCCATCTAAAATTATTAACACTAAACCTGCTCCCGATATCTTTTTAAAAGGTGCTGAGTTATTGAACTTAGATGTTGATCAATGCGTTGTAGTTGAAGATGCAAACGCCGGTTATCTTGCTTCTAAAGCAGCTCAAATCAAATGTATTGGTATTGGAATTAATGCTGATATTTCAATTAAATCTACAGAAGAATTATCAATTGATTTATTAAGCTAATAAAATCTATAACTTATAAAAAATTAACCCCGTAACCGAAACTTAGATTTCAGAAAAGGGGTTTTTCATATTTTTAATGTTATAATATAAAAGTTCTACCTAATATGACTATAGAAAAACTTGAAAATTAAGCAGTTTTTTATAAATAACCTTAAAATGTATAAGATCAAGCATGAACAATTACTTAAAATTAATTTAAACAGACATGGAATAAGTTAAAAAAAACTATTATTTTATGTCTTTTTTTATGTTATAATATAGATATAATGCTATATAAAAGGAAAAGAGAGATAAAATGGCGATACCTTTAGAAATAAGACAGGTTGCAAGACCTAAAAACACAGTTGTAAAAGATTATTTTGGAAAATATAAAGTTGTAAAAAGAACTAGTAAATACGTTAACGGAAAAGCTATACCAGTTGATCTGGAAATAGTTGGTGAAATAATAGATTTTCAATTTGTACCTTTTGAAACACCAATTCCAGTTGGTCAAAGATCAAAAAAGAAAAAAGAATTAATCGAAACAGGTACTGATGTTAAAGAGTATGGAAACGTTGCAATATTTACAAAAAACAGTGAAGATATTTTAGAAAAATTATTGAAACATTTTGATGATGTAACTGCCTTAAAGCTTTATGTTATTGCATTGATAAGATG
>NZ_LFYS01000038.1 GCF_001199495.1 Mycoplasma sp. HU2014
GCGGTTGAATCCTTCTTTGACATACCTATTAAAAGAAAAATTATGAATGGAGTGGTTGAATATCAAAAAAATTATTATGCTGCATTTGATGAAAATGGGAAGAGATATAAGTTCAACAAAAAAGAAAGTATTGAATTTGTTATAGGTGCAGATGAGAAGTTCTACTTTAGAACAGAAACTATGCGTTTTAAAGCTGAAATATTAGAAAAAGGATCTCATGATTGAGGAATAGCTGATATAGCAAAAAGAAAACAATTAGATGAAGAAAGAAAACATGATTTAAAAACCCTAGGAACAATAAATAAAACGAGATGGATTCATACTGTATTAGATAAGACTCTTAACAGCATTAAAAAACACCCAAGTGGATTGCCCAGTGAAGTAGTCGATGAACTATCAGGACTTGTCTCAGGTGTTAAGAATGAATGTTATCGCATATCATTCGAACTCAAAGAAAAATTAGGCTTATTGGATTAGTTTAATTTTCTAATTTCCTTTGATAAGATTATTATAACTTAAAAATTTAAAGGTTCATTTTATTTAAAAACCCACGAGTATTATTCAAATCATTTTATTAACCTAATCTTTATGAATTTTAACAATTATAAATAGTGATCTTTTAGTTTCAATCCATAAATTTACCGTAATCTTTAATAAATCTTAACTCAACAGTTTTTGTTGCACCATTTCTATGTTTTGCAATTATTAATTCTGTTTTTTGCTTGTCTGATTCACTTAATTCTTTATTATAATAATCTTCACGATATAAGAATGCTACTAAATCAGCATCTTGTTCAATAGCCCCTGAATCACGTAAATCTGACATCATAGGACGCTTATCTTCTCTAGTTTCAGCACGACGACTTAATTGTGATAAACAGATTATTGGAATTTGAGTTTCTCTTGCAATTTGCTTTAATTGTCTTGAAATTTCACTAACTTCATTTTGTCTATCTTTATAATTAGATCCAGGAATTAATTGTAAATAATCTACAACACATAATTTAATATTGTAATCTCTTTTCATTTTATATAGTTTAGATCTAATTTGTTGAATAGTAATACCTGGAGTTGGATCAATATAAATTGGAGTTTTATTAAGTTTATCTTTAGCTAATAATAAATATTCTCATTTTTGGCGATCTAATCCTTTACCGCTTCTTAAATTTCAAGAGTCAATTGATGAAATTCTAGATAATAAACGTTGAGTTAGTTGTTCAGCAGGCATTTCTAGTGAAAAGAAAGCAACAGGATAACCTTGACTCGCAGCATTATAAGCTAAGTTTAATGAAAATGCAGTTTTTCCGACACTAGGACGTGCAGCTAAAATAATAAAATCAGAAGATTGTCATCCGCTAGTACAATTATCCAAATTTAAAAATCCACTAGGTACACCAGTTAATGAATTTGGTTTTGATTCTAGTTCTTTAATTTTATCAATAACTTTATTAGCAACTATTCCAATTGATTCTATTTCAAATTGTTTTGATTCTAAATCAATATCTAATAATCTTGTTTGAGCCATTTTTAATAGCTCTTCAATTTCTAATTCGCCGCTTGCTCTTTTTGCTTCTAATTCTTTAATAACATTATTTAATTTTCTATCAATACTTGTGCGATGAATTCTATCAATATAAGATTCCAATCCTTCGTCTGTTCAATATTGAGCAGCAATGTTAAAAATGTTATCTTCTCCACCAGCATCTTTTAACATGTTTTTTGCATTTAAAAAATCAATAATAGAAATTGGTGAAATTTCTTTTTGTTTAAGATTTAATTCTAAAATTGTTTGATAAATTAGTTTGCTTGTACCAAATAAAAAATCTTCAGCTTGCAATCTACTTGTAATGTCAGCTAATGTATTTGGATTACTAATTGCTGCTGATAAAACAAAATTTTCAGTATTTAATATTTGTTCTTTTGTTAATTCTTTTTTCATATTAAGCTTCCTTAACTTCAACTTTAATTAGTGCTTCTATTCCAAATTCTAATTTAATTTTTACATAACTTAAACCAATGTTGTTAATATTTTTAAAGTTAACAAATTTTCTTTTATCTAATTCGATTTTAAATAAATCATTTAATTGATTAACAATATCTTGATTAGAAATACTTCCAAAAACTTTTCCATCATTTGTTTGTAATTTAAAGTGTAATGTGATTTCTTCTAATGATTTTTTAAAAGCTAGGTTTTGAGCTTTAGCAAGTTGTTTTTCTTCTTCTCTAACTTTTAGTTTTGTATTTAATGTATTTACACTATTATCAGTTGCTAATTTAACTAGTTTTCTAGGTAGTAAGAAGTTTCTAGCATATCCATCACTTACTTCTTTTATCTCATCTTTTTTTCCTTGTCCTTTAACATCTTGTAAAAAAATTACTTTCATATCTTCACCTCATATTTATTATTTTTATTATACAACTAAGCATTAATTATTTATAACTATCTGTAGTTAATAAAAAAATCTAGACAAACTAGATTTTAATATTTATTAATCAATAACGTATGGTAATAAAGCCATTTGACGAGCTCTTTTAATAGCAGCTGCTAATTGTCTTTGGTCTTTAGGAGACGTTCCAGTAATTCTTCTTGGTAAAATTTGTCCACTGTTTGAAATGAATTTTTTTAATAAGTTAACATCTTTGTAATCTATGTATTTAATGTTATTTTTTTGAAAGAAATTAACTTTTTTTCTTTTTTTGAACTTTCTAATTGCCATAACATATCACCTTTCTACTTAATTATTCTCATAGAATTGAAAACTCATCATCAGAATCATTCTGTGAATTATTTTCTAATGAATTAGAAGTTTGAATAGAATTGTTTGAGATAATATGTTGATCAAACATTTGGCTATCAAAGTTTGAAGCACTTCTGCTTGCGTTAACTTTAGATGATTCTAAAAATGTCACTTTGTCAGCTGTAATGTTAACAATAGTTTCAACTCTTCCATCAGGTGTTTTATTGCTTCTTGTAGTAACTCTTCCTTCAACAGAAATTAAACTTCCTTTTGAAAGATACTTAGCCATATTTTCAGCTGTTTTGTTAAATGCTGAACAAGGAATAAAATTAGTTCTTTCTTCACCATTTGAAACAAATTCAGAAACTGCAAGTGTAAAGAATACAAATTTTGCATCATTTTTAGCAGCAATTCTTAATTCTAAGTCTCTTGTTAATCTTCCTATTAAACAAACTCTATTCATAAAATAACTTCCTTTGTTTTATTTATTATTATTATTATTTAGCTTCTTTTGATGATGCTTCTTCTCTTTTGAATGAAGCTCTTCTGAAGTTTTTCTTTTCACGTTGTTCTTCTTCGAATTTTGTCATATCAGTTTTTGATAATTCAACTGATTCTTCGTAATTTTTATTATTTTCAGTATTTAAAACTAAAGTTCTAACAACATTTTTATCAATTTTAGCAACACGTTCAAATTCTTTAATTGCTGCTGATGTTGCTTCAACAATAACTACACGGTAGAATCCTTTTTTCTTATGATTAATTTCATAAGCAAAGTCAATTAAACCTAAATCGTTAGATTTAATCATTTTTCCACCTTCTGTTAAAATGTTATCTAACTTAGTTGATAATTCTTTTGTATCTTTTAAATCCTGATCTAAAATATACATTACTTCATATTTTCTAATCATTTAGATAATCCTCCTTATGGTCTTTTGGGCTTATACAAGCCAAGGAGTTAATTCGTTTTGAAATTAACTCATATGAATTATATAAAAAATCAATTATTAATACAACTTAAAAACAACTAAATTATAAAAGTAAAAGGATTCTTATAATAATTAGAATCCTTTTTTGTAATTTATTAATTATTTATTAAACATTTCAAATAGAGTTCTTACTAATACACCTTGTCCACGACCTTCAATATCAGCAGTTCCAGCAATATCAAAATGAACAAATGGTTTATTTTCAGCAAATTCATTTAAGAATGCAGCAGCAGTGGAACTTCCACCTTCTCTACCTTTACATGAGTTTGTTAAATCAGCCATGATTGTATCATTTTTAACTTTTTCAACATGTTCTTCAAAAATAGGCATTCTTCACATTCTTTCACCTGTTTTTTCAGAAACTTCTTTTAGTGTTTTTCATTTTTGATCAAAGTTTGTAAACACACCTGTTGCTCATGATCCTAAAGCAATAGTCATCGCTCCAGTTAGAGTTGATGCTTCTCATACTTCAGTTGCTTGTTTTTCTCTAATTGCATAAGTAATTCCATCAGCTAATACTAATCTTCCTTCAGCATCTGTATTACGAATTTCAACAGTTAATCCATTCATTGAAGTTAGAACTGATTCAGGTAAAGTTGCAGTTTTTCCGATTCTATTATCGGTAAACATACCAACTCCAACTATATTAATTTTTGCTTTAGCTTTTGCTAATGCCATAACTGTTGAAAGCATAATAGCTGCACCTGACATATCGAATTTCATTCCATCCATAAAGTTAGTTGGTTTTAAGTTGTATCCACCAGTATCGAATGTAATTCCTTTTCCAACTAATGCTACTTTTGGTTGTGATTCGTCACCAATGTATTCTAAAACAACTGCACGCGGTTCATAACATGATCCGGCATTAACTCCTAAGAATAATCCCATACCTAGATCTTCAGCTTCTTTTCTTCCTAAAACTGTTACTTTTAATCCATCGATTGTTTCAGCTTTTCTAGCGATTTCATCTGCTAAATATTCACTTGTAGCAATGTTTGGTGGAGTGTCTTGTAAAGTTCTTGCAAAGTTTACAAATTCCATTTTAATTTCTTCTTTTTCAATTAATGGTAAAACTTCTTCTTTTGTAATTAAGTTGTAAACTACTTCAGTTTTACATTCACATTTTTTGTAGCAAACTTTTTTGAATGATTCAAATGAAATTGATTCATAAATATCTGAAATAGTTTTTGCTTTGCATCCACATTCAGCAGCTACAACTTCAATAAATGAATCTAAATCTACATTAACGCTTAATTTATTTGAAGCAACAAATTTTTTGAAGGCTTTTCTAAGTTTTGCAAATAAATCTTTTCCGTCTTTTTTAATAACCATGTAGATTTTCTTTTCTTCACTAATTAGTGTTGTAGAACAATCTGCTTGAGAAACATATTTTAATTCCTTTGGATCAGCTACAGCAACTAAAGTTAATTCTTCATGTTTTTCGTTAAATTTAATCATATTAAACTCTCCTTTTTCAATTAATCATATTATAACATTTTTAAATTTTCTTAAGTTATGCTTCTTGAAATATATTTTTAGGTGATTGTTTGCTTATAAATGCTTTAACCAAAATCAACATCATAACTATAAATAATATAAATGGAATTATACAAATTAGAATGAATGAACCAGATCAGTAAAATGAAAGTGTTAAATTAAATGTATCAGTGAATTGAGAACCTAGCATTAAAATTATATGGTTAACTATTAGAATAGCAAAACCGACTGCAAGAGTTGCTGCAACAACATATCCAAAAATAAGATATTGATTAATTTCTTTTAACTTATATCCCATAGCTTTAAATAATACAATCGTTCTTCTATTTTCATATAAAATTAGAATAATTAAGATCATAGAAATAGAAATAGAAACAACAACTAAGTAATATAAAACTTTTTGAATTGCTTCTGTTAATGGGTTTAGTTGTTTTTGAACAATTTCAGCAAACTTATTAAAGTTAAAAGAATTATTAAGCATTGATTTTAAATAAGTTACTAATAATGAAGATTCGATATCTGCATCTATATCATCACTACGTTCTGTTATTGGGAATCAATAATTTGTAATTTGTTTTCCATTTGATTCTGAATTATAACCAGTAGTTCATTGATTATTTTGATTTAAAACTGAAAGTGAGGAATATATAGGTAAAGTGAAGTATTGATTGTTTATTGGTAATTCATCTTTTGAAAAATTAGTATTATTTAAAAAATCACCATCATTATTTATTCCATCATAAATAGGTTTTATTATGTTTTTTATTTCATCATTTACTTGAATGTCAACATTTTTTTGATCATCACTAGTTAGATAATTAAAGTTGTATAACATATCAATAAAATCTTTTTTATCAAAATATAATCCACTATAAATATTTTGTTTATCATAAACTTTAGCTATTTTTATATAAACAAACGGAAATGAAGCAACCTGGTCAAACTCAAAAGTTTTATCAAGAGTAACTTTTAAAATTCCACCTAATCCTGCACCACTCTGTTTAATAAAAGTATTAGTTGCAGCAACATTTAAAACAGGAATATCTCTAGTTTTTTTATCAACTTTAAATCTTTCAATACTTATTGTTTTTGAGTCTTTAAATCTATTTTTAATTTCTTTTTCTATGTCTTTTAAAGCAAAGTTTTTAGAAATTTGATCATTACTATTAACAGCAATTCCTGTAGTTTTGATGAATCTATCATTTGTTAATCCGTTATATTTACTTATATTACTACTATACATTAAAGAGTGTGATCAGTAACTTGCTATACTATTTTCTTTTGATTTAAGTGATAAAGTTTTTCCAAACAATAAATTAATTGGAACAGCGATATCTGGGTTATCATATTTATTGTCTATTAAAGATAATTTAGATCTGTATTCTTTTATAAAATCAATAATTTTTTGATCAGTTGAAATTATTTGTTGCTTGTGATCAACAATCATTTTTTTCATAAATTCTTTTTGCTTATCATTGATATCTAATTTTGAGTTATCAATTGCATTTTTAAGATCATTAATAAATTGTTCTGGATCTGTATTTTCAATTTTATGAATCAATTCTTGTGAAATCATGTAATTTTTAATATCATCACCTAAAAAGGTTGTATTAAGTAATGCATTTATTAGTTCTTCTAATGATTTAATTTCATTTATTTTATCTAATGTTTGAATTGAAGAATAACTTAATTTTCTATTATTAGTTTCTTGATTAGTTAAATCAGAAGCATCATATGTGACAGGTAATACATTTTGCAATTTAACTGATTCATATGGTTTGTATGCCTGTCTAATTGATTCAATAGAATTTTTAACTGAAGAGTTGAATTGTACTGAATAAAATAATGTAGTAAATGAAATTAATAATAATACAAATGTAACTATATTCTTATAGATATTTTTAAATGAAAATGCAAATCCAATTTTTACATTAGAAGGCGCTGAATTAATAGTTTTTTTAAATAATTTATAACCTCATTTTGGTGCTTTTGATTTGTTAACACTATAAATAGATAAGTTTTTGTCCGATAGTTTAGTAGCAGTAACTAAAATAAACATGATAAACATAACTATAGAAATAAAGATAAGTAAGAACGCTGTTTTTTCTGAAAATAAAGAATTAGATCATATGAAAGGATAATCATTTTTAACAACATCAACAAATATTTGTGAAATAAATGATGAAGTAGAAATACCAATTATTAAAGAAATTATTAATGGGAAAATAACTGATGAAATTGTTAGTAATGAAAGTTTAAGTTTTGATACTCCTAAACTTCTTAAAAATGATAGATTTTCTCTTTGTAATTTAACTAATTGATCAGCAATAAAGTAAAAAACTACACAAACTAAGAAAATCATTAGAATTGGAATACCCGAATTAACGGCAAACAATATGTTTTTACCTTTAACTGCATCAACAACATACTGTTTATTATCATAAAATGTTCTATCTAAAGTGTGATCTTTAAATTCAAGATCATTAGGTTGTTTTAATTTAAAATCATTTAAAAATAATTTATTAAATTTTTTATAGTCTTTTGCAATAGATGAATCAAATGCGATATCTATCATATTGATTCAATATTTTATATGATTCAAATTGGGTGGTAAAAAAATGTGAGCCTCTTTTGAACTATCTTTTTCAAAAATTGAATCTAAACTATAACAAGTTCCAACTAACAACATAGGATTAGTTCAACCAACAGTTGTTTTAAATTCGTAATATTCTCCTAATTTTAAGTTGTTGTTTTTAACATATTTTGGTGATGCGAAGAAATATCTTTGCTCTTTAATACTTTGTTTTTGCTGATCTGTTAATTTTAATACATTGATTTGAGACTCTATTTTAACTTGATTTTTAAACTTATAATTCTCATTAACTTTCTCATCGAAATCCTTTTTGTTTTCTCAAAAATCTCTAATTTCAGGTATAGTTTCTAGAAAAACTCTTGATGAACCGTATCTATCCTCAAGTGTCGTTGCTCAATGATCTCATTTAAGTCATTGATTATGAATTTTATATTTATCTTTACTTTCTTCTAGATATTGCATTAATAAATTTTTTGAAAATGATCTAGTTGTTGACTTGTATCCTTTGATTTGTTCATCACAAAAATAATGAAATATTTTTTTTCCAATTTCTTTAGCATCTTGATTCTCTATTTCATCGTATTTTCTTAAATCACCTCTATGATTACCTATTACATCTATATATTCTTTTATAGAAGGTTCTAATTTATTATCTTTTTTTAATTTTTCGTGCTCACTTTTATTAATATTTTTAAAAATATCGTCTACATATTTATATAAATTGTCGTTTTTATCTATAAAACCAGCAAATTTATCATCATCTTTTTTATTAGAACTTGCAAATCTAGGATAATTAAAAGCTATATTTGGAGCATGCTTAAACATATTGTCAAAGTATTGTTCAAATTTAAATTGAAATGAAAAAAGACCTGTAATAATTGAAAAGGCTACTATTAAGAATAAAAGAAAAATAGAATATAAAATCTTTTTAGATTTAAAGTCTCTAAGAGACTGTTTTAAAACAAGTCTTAATTTCATAAATTACACCAAATTTTTATAAGTTATACTCATTATTTAATTTTAACATTAAATAAATAACAAAAAGACCAATATGCATTGGTCTCTGGAATATGCATTGGTCTTTGTTCTTATTAAATTTACAATTATTTTTCGATTGAAATAACTGTTCCAGCTCCAATAGTTCTTCCACCTTCACGGATTGAGAATTTTGTTCCCTCTTCAATAGCAACTGGTTTAATTAAAGTGATTTCCATTTCTACGTTGTCACCTGGCATAACCATGTCTGTTCCTTCTGGTAAAGTAACTTCTCCAGTAACGTCAGTTGTACGGAAGTAGAATTGAGGACGGTATTTATTGAAGAATGGTTTATGACGTCCACCTTCTTCTTGAGTTAATGCATAAACAGATGCTTTTAAAGTTGTATGAGGTTTAATTGTACCTGGTTTAGCTAAAACTTGTCCACGTTCAATTGAGTTTCTGTCAACACCACGTAATAGTGCACCAACGTTATCTCCAGCTTCAGCGAAGTCTAATAATTTTCTGAACATTTCTAATCCAGTAACAACTGTTTTAGTTGGTTCATCTTTTAATCCGATAATTTCAACTTCTTCGTTAACTTTAACTGTTCCTCTTTCAACACGTCCAGTAGCAACAGTTCCACGTCCAGTAATTGTAAATACGTCTTCAACTGGCATTAAGAAAGTTTTATCTGAATCTCTTTGAGGAGTTGGGATGTATTCATCAACTGCAGCCATTAATTCATTAATTGCTCCAACTCATTTAGCATCTCCGTTTAATGCTCCTAAAGCTGATCCTCTAATAACTGGTGCTCCTTCTCCATCGAAGTCATATTCAGTTAATAGATCTCTAATTTCCATTTCAACTAAGTCGATCATTTCTTCATCATCAACCATGTCACATTTGTTTAAGAAAACAACCATTTTTGGAACTCCAACTTGTCTTGATAATAAGATGTGTTCTCTTGTTTGAGGCATTGGTCCATCAGTAGCAGCCACAACTAAGATAGCTCCATCCATTTGTGCTGCTCCAGTAATCATGTTTTTAACGTAGTCAGCGTGTCCTGGACAGTCAACGTGTGCGTAGTGTCTGTTAGCTGTTTTGTACTCAACGTGTGAAGTGTTGATAGTAATTCCACGTTCTCTTTCTTCTGGTGCGTTATCAATGTTTGCGTAATCTTTGAATTCTGCTCCACCTTGTTCTGCTAAAACTTTAGTAATTGCAGCAGTTAAAGTAGTTTTCCCGTGGTCAACGTGTCCAATTGTACCAATATTAACGTGAGGTAAACTACGGTCAAATTGTTCTTTTGCCATTTGTTTTATTTCTCCTTTATTTCTAATAAATAACTAATTGATAATAGACAGAATCTACTATCAGATTTCTGCCCCCGTAGGGGCAGTCTAAATTTATTTTATATTTTACACTTTATTATTAGTAAAATCAAAGTAATTATTTACCTGATTTTTTAATAATTTCTTCAGCAATTGATTTAGGTGCTTCTGCATAGTGACTGAAGATCATAGTGTAATTTCCACGTCCTTGAGTGAATGAACGTAATTCAGTAGCGTATCCAAACATTTCTGTTAATGGAACTTTTGATTTAACAGTTTGTGCATTTCCTCTTTGTTCTGAACCTTCGATTAATCCACGTTTTGATGAAATGTTACCCATAACATCTCCATAATATTCATCTGGAACTGTTACTTCAACGTTCATAATTGGTTCTAAAACAACAGGATTCATTTTTTTAACAGCTTCTTTTAAAGCCATTGAAGCAGCGATTTTATAAGCCATTTCGTTTGAGTCAACATCATGCATTGATCCATCGATAATAGTTGCTTTAACATCGATCATTGGATATCCTGCAATAACCCCGTTTTGTAAAGCATTTTCTAATCCAACACGAGCTGCGTTGATGTATTCTTTACTAATACGTCCTCCAGTAATTTTGTCAACTCATTCAAATCCTTTATCAGGGTTTGGTTCGAATTCAATCACAACATGTCCATATGATCCACGTCCTCCTGATTGTTTAACATATCTGCCCTCAGCTTTTCCTGGAACTTTTACAGTTTCACGGTATGAAACTTGTGGGGCTCCAACGTTTGTATCAACGTTAAATTCACGTCTCATACGGTCAACAATAATATCTAAGTGTAATTCTCCCATACCTGCGATAATTGTTTGACCTGTTTCTTCATCAGTATAAGTTCTGAATGTTGGATCTTCTTCAGCTAATTTATTTAAAGCAATACTCATTTTTTCTTGGTCAGCTTTAGTTTTTGGTTCTAATGCTAATTGGATAACTGGTTCTGGGAATACCATTGATTCTAAGATAATTTCATCTTTTTCATCACATAAAGTATCTCCAGTTGTTGTATTTTTTAATCCAACTGCAGCAGCAATATCTCCAGCATAAACTTCATCGATTTCTGTACGGTTGTTTGCATGCATTTGTAAAATACGTCCAACACGTTCTTTTTGTTGTTTTGTTGAGTTTAAAACATAACTTCCTTTTGAAAGAATTCCTGAATAAACTCTGAAGAATGTTAATTTACCTACAAATGGGTCAGTCATAACTTTGAATGCTAATGCTGAGAATGGTTCTTGATCATCAGCGTGTCTTTCAACTTCTTCACCTGTTGGTAAGATTCCTTTAATTGAAGGAATGTCTAATGGTGATGGTAGGTAATCAACAACAGCGTCTAATAATAATTTAACCCCTTTGTTTTTGAATGCTGATCCAGCTAATACTGGGAAGAAGTCAGCATTGATTACTCCTTTACGGATTGCTGATTTTAATTCTGGAATAGTGATTTCTCCACCATCTAAGAATTTCATCATTAATTCTTCATCATATTCAACAGCAACTTCAATTAATTGATTTCTTAATTCTTGAGCTTGATCTAATAAGTCAGCTGGAATTTCGATTTCTTTAGCAACTTCTTCTGGTTTTCCATCAAATTCGTAAGCTTTCATTTCAACTAAATCAATAATACCTGTGAAGTTTTCTTCAGCACCGATTGGTAATTGAATTGGAGCAGCTTTTGCACCTAATCTATCACCAATACTTTTTACTGAGTAAATGAAATCAGCACCAGTTTTATCCATTTTGTTAACAAAAACAATACGAGGGACTTGGTAGTTAGTTGCTTGTCTTCAAACAGTTTCAGTTTGTGGTTCAACTCCTGATTGACCATCTAAAACAGCAACAGCTCCATCTAAAACTCTTAATGAACGTTCAACTTCAACAGTGAAGTCTACGTGTCCAGGAGTATCGATAATGTTAAATCTTGTATCTTTTCAGAAAGCTGTTGTTGCAGCAGAAGTAATAGTAATACCACGTTCTTGCTCTTGAGCCATTCAGTCCATTTGTGAAGCTCCTTCGTGAGTTTCACCTATTTTATGAATTTTTCCAGTATGTAACAAAATACGTTCAGTAGTTGTAGTTTTACCAGCATCGATGTGAGCCATAATACCAATATTACGAGTATTTAATAAACTGTATTCTCTTGCCACGATAAGTGTTTCCTTTCTTTAAATTATCAACGGTAGTGTGCAAATGCTTTGTTTGCTTCTGCCATTTTGTGAGTATCTTCACGTTTTTTAACTGATCCACCCATGTTGTTAGATGCATCAATAATTTCATTAGCTAATTTTAAAGTCATTACTTTTTCGTTTCTTAATCTTGCATAGTTAATTAATCAACGTAAAGCTAAAGTAATTTGTCTTTCTGCTGAAACTTCAACAGGAACTTGGTAGTTAGCTCCACCAATACGACGAACTTTTAATTCTAAATGAGGTTTAATGTTTTCAATTGCTTTATTAAATACTTCAATAGCTTCTTTACCAGTTTTTTCTTTAATAATGTCAAATGCATCATAAATAATTGTTTGAGCAATCCCTCTTTTACCATCTAACATAATTTTGTTAATAGCACGAGTAACTAACTGAGAATTGTAAACTGGATCTGCTAAAACATCTCTTTTTTCAGCTCTATTCTTACGCATGTTTTTTAACTCCTTTCTCTTTTCTTTATTTATGTATATGCTACTTAAATGTGTTTTTGTTATCTAATCACACGGTTATTTAAATAGTTTTATTTATTACTATTTTTTAACTTTAGGTCTTTTTACTCCGTATAATGAACGACCTTGTTTACGGTTGTTAACTCCTTGAGTATCTAATGTACCACGGATGATGTGGTAACGTACCCCAGGTAAGTCTTTAACACGACCTCCACGAATTAAAACAACACTGTGTTCTTGTAAGTTGTGACCTTCACCTGGAATATAAGCGTTAACTTCCATTCCGTTTGTTAATCTAACACGAGCATATTTACGTAACGCAGAGTTAGGTTTTATAGGTGTCATAGTAGCCACACGAGTACATACTCCACGTTTTTGTGGTGAAGAAATTTTAGTTACTTTTTTCTTTAAAGTGTTGATTCCTCTGTTTAACGCAGGAGCTTTAGTTTTTCAAGTTTTTGCTTTACGGTTAACTTTAACTAATTGGTTAATTGTTGGCATGATTTTTCCTCCTTTCACATTTCCGTGTGTATCGAATTAACACTTGTTTAATTATATATTAAAAAAAATGCTATTTCAATAACATTTTTTATTACTATGTTCGATTGCTATAAAACATATTTATAATAGTTGAGAAATTGATGTAACAATAAAAAGTACACCCATTACAACTACTAAAACTGGAAAATTTTTCTTAGTAAATTCTCATACTGTTTGAGAAGTTCTATTTCTTTGTTCAAAAGAATCATTTTTAGATCATTTAGAATTACTTCTATATCTAACTCATAAAAATATACCTAATAAAAGTATTAAGATTCCGATTCCTAATATTCAATAATAAACTGATATGGGTGGTTTTTCAGCTAGTAATGTTAACATGTGTATTCTCCTATATAGTAAGTAAATAATTTTGTTATATCAATAAAATCAATTATAAGTTATTTTTAATATTTTTCGCAATTGTTATTATGAAAATTTTGATGAGATGTTAACAATAATAAGTATAACCCGAGTTTTACAGTTGTTGTGCTAAAGTAAAAAGTGCAACAACTTTTTAAGTGCTATTTAAATCTTATAGAGTTCAAAATTTTATCAAATTCAACATCTGTCATTAGTGATTTTATCGTGTTTGTTTTTTCAAATAGTTTTGATAAAAGTTTAAAATCTTCAACAGTTTGTGAACTATCATTAATTATTTTTGTAGTTGAATAATCCTTTCCATTTTGATCTTGTTTTATTTCAAAACATTGTTTTTCATCATTTTTGAAAACATAAACAATTCCACCACTTATATTGCTACAAGAGCACATATTAAGTGCTTCAATAATTCTTTCTACGCTAAGTTTTCCATTTAATTTATGAAAAATTATTCTAAGTATAACCAGAGAAACATAACATATTAAAATGTGAGCATTTATGTGTTCTTTGGTTCTAACAAATATCGGCCTTGTCGCTAGATCATTTTTTGTTATTCTAAAAGCATCTTCTATTTTTGCTAATCCGTGGTATAAATCACGGATTTTTTTGTGATCATATTCAAGTTCTAAAGTTACAATACAAGAATAACCTGCAAATTTTAAATCTTTTTCTATTTTTTCTACATCAATTATAAGTTGTTTTTTATTAGCTATTTCACCTGTTATTGATGAATAATTTTGCGTTTCTATATATTTTGTGTAGCTATGTGTAAGATTTGCAACCCCATATTTAATTGCGTTTTGTGCTTTTAGCACTTTTTCATTAATTTTTCTAATGTCTCTTCTTGCTCTTTTTCCATCTCATCAAATTAAAACCTTTTGTTTAACTGTAACTTTTTTGTTATTTTCATCAAGATAAGTAACTGGTTCGATAAATTCTTGGTATTTATAGTCTGAAGAAACTGTTTTATACAATGATTCGTCAAACATTTTTTCTTGGTATTTTTTACCTTTTTTACCTTTTAGAATTTGTGAAAATAAGTATCCATCGCCATTTTTAACAATAGATTTTATGTTTTCTTGACAGTTTATTCCTTTATCAGCAACTATTACAGTTCGTTCTAAGTTATAGTTACTTTTTACTTCATTTAAAACAGGTAAAAGAGTTCTTGAATCTGAAGTATTTCCTGGAAACCTACGTTTCCCACTTTAAGCATAAAAATAACAGTTTAAACTTATAAACCCAAATTTATAAGTCGACTGTTATTTTTTTAAAACTTCTAAAAGAGTGTGATAAATATCTCAACTTTCTTTTAACTCATCATTAAACACTTGTATTGTTTCTGTTTTTGTTTGTTTACAAATACCTCAATTTCTTTGACATCTTTAATAACGTTAATCATTTTATGTTCAGTAATTTTGTCCTTACCTTGCAATTCTAATCTAGAATTTAAAAGATAAATTACATAATTTAAAAACACTAAAGATACAAAACATAAACAAATATATCCAACAATATGATTTCATGTTGATAGATACATTGGACGAAGTGACAATTTACCTTTTAACGTTTTAAAATTAGATTCAATTTGTCACTGTTTTGAATATAAATTTATAATATCAACTACAGATAAATCAGTTCTATTTGTTTCATAAACATAATATCCATCGTATTTTTCATCTTCATTTATTTTTGCTACATCCAATTCATAAAAAGCACCTTTATTTACAGGTTTAAAAAACTTATATTTTTTTGAACCAGCTAAATTGTCATAAGAAACTAAATTATCTTTATTCATCTTTTTAATAAAATTTTGAACCAAGATATCTCTATCATTTTTATCTTTTATTGCACGTTTTTCACTAAAAGTTATTATCTGTTTTCTGAAATGACCGTTTGGTCGTTTTTTATTGTAAAAAGATGCTATATCACGAACTTTATATTTAAAAGAACCATCAGTTATATAATCTTTTTCATCTAAAACATACTCTTTAAATTGTTTAAGAACTTTCCGTTAAAACCACTATAGGAATATATGAAAAATAGCTGAAATGCTATTTTTTTTGCATATTTTGTCAAAATATCGATAAAACCTAGGATTTTTGCAGAAAAAATATATTAAAAAACAGCTAAAAACTATAGAAAAAGCTCAAAAAATATAATACAATTATAGTGACTAAAGCACTACATAAGGAGAAAGAAAAATGCCAATACCAAAAGAGATATTAGCTGTGGATAGACCAAAAAATACAAGAGTAAAGACAAATGGAAATAAATATGATGTTATTAAAAGAACAAGTGTTTGAAAAAATGGAAAATCAGTTCCAGTAGAACTGGGTAAAATCGGTGAAATAATAAACTTTGAATATGTAGAAACTAAAACAAGTAGACTTAACTTTGCTTTATGTGACATAAAACAATTCGGAAGAACCGAAATTGCTTATAAATTATCAAAAGATGTATTTGAAGATCTTTGCAAAGTTTATAATCCATCAGATGCAAAAATAATTTATGCAATAGCAATTATTAGAGCAGCTTATGGAAATATCACTAATAGAGAAATTAATAGAAAATATCAATGTTCATTTTTCTCTGAACAATTTCCGGGTATAGGACTTT
>NZ_LFYS01000039.1 GCF_001199495.1 Mycoplasma sp. HU2014
TTGAATCCTTCTTTGACATACCTATTAAAAGAAAAATTATGAATGGAGTGGTTGAATATCAAAAAAATTATTATGCTGCATTTGATGAAAATGGGAAGAGATATAAGTTCAACAAAAAAGAAAGTATTGAATTTGTTATAGGTGCAGATGAGAAGTTCTACTTTAGAACAGAAACTATGCGTTTTAAAGCTGAAATATTAGAAAAAGGATCTCATGATTGAGGAATAGCTGATATAGCAAAAAGAAAACAATTAGATGAAGAAAGAAAACATGATTTAAAAACCCTAGGAACAATAAATAAAACGAGATGGATTCATACTGTATTAGATAAGACTCTTAACAGCATTAAAAAACACCCAAGTGGATTGCCCAGTGAAGTAGTCGATGAACTATCAGGACTTGTCTCAGGTGTTAAGAATGAATGTTATCGCATATCATTCGAACTCAAAGAAAAATTAGGCTTATTGGATTAGTTTAATTTTCTAATTTCCTTTGATAAGATTATTATAACTTAAAAATTTAAAGGTTCATTTTGTTTAAAAACCCACGTAATGATTGATTAATTTAAAAGTTTTGCAATATCTTCTAAATCAACTGTGTACTTTTTGTTACAGAATTCACAAAGAATTGAAATTTTTTCTTTTTTGTTAATAATGTCTTCGATTTCTCCTTTTGGTAGAAGTTTTAAAGAATTAAAAACTTTGTCTGTTGAACAAGTACATTCGAATTTTATTTCTTTTTGTTCTAAGATCTCAGCATCTTCTATTATTTCTTTAATCAATGCTTGATAGTTAGTAGATTTTAATAACACTTGTTTTATAAAGTTTGTATTTCCAAGTTTTTCTGAAATAGAGTCAAGATTCTCTTTTGTATAACCGGGAAACATTTGAATCATAATACCAACAACTTTTTGAATTTCTAAATTATCATCTATTTTACAATCCGTTATTAAAAATGAATTAGTTTGAGATGATTTAGTTCAATAATTTGTAAAATCATAATCAATATTTCCAAAATTAATATCAACATTTGAAACATATGGATCTTTCAAACCAAGATCTCTACTTACGACCAAAAAACCTTTTTTACCAGCTGTTGCTATAACAGGATCAACATCAATTTTATTAATATAATCCATTGGATCGAATTGCTTATTCTGAATATAACTTCTTATTTTGTTATTTTGGAATTCGGCTATCATAGTTTTAATAGCTCCATCACTTGTTGTTCAATTTGAAAAAGTCTTATCGTTATCTTTTAATTCTATTCCTATTAAAGTACTTGCTGCTGTAAATTTTGATAAAACTAAATTGGCAAAAACATTTGCTTTTTGAAGTTTAATTATTTCTTGCATCGATTCAGTAATATCAACTATTGAAATTTTTACATTATATTTTTTACTTGTTGCTCTAATTCTTATATCCATATTTAACCTCTTTTATTTATATATAATATCTTAAAATTTATCAGTTCTAATATGTAGTTTTATATAAAACATTTTAGCGTTTATTAAAGTACTTTAATATTTTTTAAATATTAATAATCAATTTAATTTTTTATTAGTATAATAATATTGTCTAGATGCACCCACATCTAGAGGTTAGAGTAACCCCTACTCAACCAAAATATGAAAATTGGAAATTAAAATTGATTTTTTATACAAACTTTCTCATTTCTTTAAGGAACGTTAATAAAATTTAATATTTTATTACCTTAAAAAATAATAATAGAAATTAAAAACCGGCCCCCAACCGGTTTTTATTATTTTATATTAGATAAATTTAATTTCTTGAAAACATTGAAATAGAGTAAAAAAGCATAAAGAAATAAAAGGACCTGTTGCTAAATTCAATTTCTTACAAGACAAAAGTGATAAAAAATATAATTTAATAGCAACATTTGATATGGGTAACGGTAAAACAAAAGAAGCAGTTATGAAACTTAATGTAAAAGAACCAATACCAATTTTTACTATTCAAAACCTTTACAATAATCTAAATTAATATGTGCGTCATATCCTAATTTTATAGCATCATCATAAGTAGATTTTACACAAATTTCAGTTACAACTCCAACTATTTCTAGTTCTTTAATATTATGTTGTTTTAAATATTCATCTAAACCATTTGAGTTACCTTTTTCATCAAAAAATCCACTATAGCTTTCAATGTCTTTTTTATTTCCTTTTTTGATAATTAAATCTACATAACTACTATCAAAATAAAATTCAGATCCTTTTGTGTTTTCAACACAATGAATTGGTCATTGACTAAATGAGTAATGATCTATAGGATGTCAGTCTTTAGAAGCAATAATATGTCAACCTTGTTGTTTTAATTCTTTTGATAAAGTTGTTATTTTAGAACTTAATTCTTCAGCACCTTTTACATATAAACTACCATCAGGACAAGCAAAGTCATATTGATAATCAACAATAATTAAACCTTTATTCATATCTTTCTCCTTAGACACATTTAATAGTAACATGCTTACTTTTTATAATATAGTGGTATAATTTGATTTTTAACATATTTGTAATAATATTAAATAGGTAAAAAGAGTAAAAAGAGGTGAGTTTATGAACACAGATTATGATGTTATTGTAGTTGGAGGAGGGCATGCTGGAGTTGAGGCAGCCCTTGCTAGTGCTAGATTAAATAAAAAGACTGCTTTAATTAATTTGTATGAAGATAAAATAGCTACTATGCCATGTAATCCAAGTATTGGTGGTCCTGCTAAAGGAATAGTTGTAAGAGAGATCGATGCTTTAGGTGGAGAAATGGCAAAAGCAGCTGATGCTACTGCAATACAAACTAAGTTATTAAACTCATCGCGTGGTCCTGGTGTTTGAGCTTTAAGAGTTCAATCTGATAAGGATAAATATTCTGAATATATGAGAGATAAAGTAAAATCTCAAAAAAATTTAGATTTAATAACTAAAGCTTGTGAAGGTTTATTATTTAAAGATAAAGTTGTTAGTGGAGTTATTTTTGATGATGGTTCAACTTTAACAAGTAAAGTCGTAATTATCACAACAGGAACTTATTTAAAATCTGAAATATTAAAAGGTGTAGAAAGATGTGAAGCTGGTCCTAATAGTGAAAAAACAACTAAAGGAATTAGTAAATCATTATTAGATCTAGGACTTAAATTATTACGTTTTAAAACAGGAACTCCCGCAAGAGTTTATCGTGACTCAGTAGATCTAAGCAATGCTGTTAAAGAACCTGGAACAGATATGAAATTAGCATTTAGTTTTTCAACAAATTCATACACTCCACTTGAAGAACAAGAGTTATGTTATTTAATTCACTCAACTCCTGAAACTAAAAAAATTATTGAAGATAATTTAGAAAAATCAGCAATGTATTCAGGTACAGTTGAGTCAATTGGTCCTAGATATTGTCCAAGTTTTGAAGATAAAATTGTAAGATTCAAAGATAAAGAAACCCATCAAATATTTATTGAACCTGAAACATTAAATGGAGATACTTGATACATACAAGGATTTTCAACTTCTATGCCAATTGAGATCCAAGAAGCAATGTTAAAATCATTACCTGGTTTTGAAAATGTCAAAGTTAAACATTGAGCGTACGCTATTGAATATGATTGTTTAGATCCTATGCAACTTTCTCCAAGTTTAGAATTAAAAGATGTTCAAAACTTATTTACTGCAGGTCAAATTAATGGAACTAGTGGATATGAAGAAGCTGCTAGTCAAGGATTAATTGCAGGAATAAATGCTTCAAGAAAAATAGATGGATTAGAACCTTTAATTTTAAGAAGAGATGAAGCTTATATCGGAGTTATGATTGATGATCTAATTAATAAAGGTGTTTGAGAACCTTATAGATTATTAACAAGTCGTGCTGAACATAGATTAATATTAAGAAACGATAACGCTGAAGTTAGACTAAAAGAATACGGAAGACAAATCGGTTTAATAAATGATCAAGAATGAGAAGAATATCAAGAATATTTACAACAAATTAATGATGCGATTAATGAATTAAAAGAAATTAGATTTACACCAAAATCACAATTAGCAATTAATTTAAAAGAAAAAAATCAAGCAAATATTCAACATGGATATAGTGGTTATGAATTGATTAAAATTCCTACAGTTGATATTAATGAATTAGTAGAATTTGTTCCTAAATTACAAAACTTAAAAACTAACCAACTTCAATCAATAGTTATTGAAACAAGATTTGAAGGTTATGTGAAAAAAGAATATGAACAAGTTAAGAAATTAATTAAATTAGAACGTAAGAAAATACCAGCAGATATCAACTATGATAAAGTAGAAAATCTAGCTACAGAAGCAAGACAAAAACTAGAAAAAATAAGACCTTTAAACATAGGCCAAGCTTCAAGAATTACAGGAGTAAATCCCGCTGATATTCAAATGTTATTATTCTACTTAAAAAAACAATATCCACAAGATAACAATGAATCTTAATAATATTTAAAAGGTGCAAAGCACCTTTTTTCTTATTAATTTAACCAAAAATTAAACACTAAAATTCTAAGTAAAATCACAAAAAAGCACCAATATATCAATATATCCGAATAATATACACTTTTTAGTGTGGAAAAAAGAAAACAAAAATAAAAATAATATAATTTAGATAGGGATAAATTATAAAAATCCCCAAACATAATACGATAACAATGTTATTTCCAAGGGATGAAGAAAGGGAGTATAAAGTATGAAAAAAACATCTAAGGTAGACAAACGCCTTGCTTTTTTAGCATTAGCAAGAGTTTATTTATGTCTATTCGCTTTATCTTTAATCGCTATAGTTGTAGTTAAAATATTAAATGCATCTGAAATGGGTGCTCTTAAAGCTGACTTCTTTTGAGCTATAACAGGATTTTCATTTATACTATCAACTCCAGTAGAATGAGGAAGTACATCAGTTGATGTTATTGCTAATATATGTACAGTTTCAGTGTTACCTATATTATTATTTGGATCACTAATTTCCTACATTTTATATTACAAAAATTTAGCTACTGTTAAATGTGATAAAGCTTCAGTTAAAGTTGATTGCAAAGCTGAATGTGCATGTGAATGTGAAAAATCTTGTGAAAAATCATGCGAAGATAAAGTCTGTGAAAAATCATGCGACAATAAATCGTGTGAAAATAAAGAAAAACTTGAAATGATGGTTTTAGAAACTCCAATAGTTGATGAAAGAGTTACGGTAAAATCAAGCGATTTAATGACTTTTACATATGAAGAAGTTGAACAAGTTAAAGTTGAAGAACCAGTTGTAAAAGAAGAAAAACCAAAAGCTAATGCAAAAAGTAGCAAAAAAGTTGCTGAAAATGTTAAAGATAAAGAAATTAAAGTTGTAGTTGCTCCGGTTATTGTTGCCGAAACTAAAGTTAAAGCTCAACCAAAAGCAAAAAAAGATACTAAAAAACGTTACCCTCAAGTTCATAAAGGTGAATTATTAGAAGAATTATATGCATCTGAAGAACTAAAAGAAATGACCAAAGTTGATATCAAAACTGTATTTGAAAAAACATTTATAGTTTTTGGTAAGCACTTAGTGAGTGAAGGAGAAGTTTTAGTTTACAAATTCGGTAAATTTGAATTAGTTGATGTTAAAGCAAGAGAATCAATAAATCCAAAAACTAAAGAAAAAATCACCGTTCCAGCTCACAAAACAGCTAAGTTCAAAATTTCTAAATCATTAAAAGAACAAATGAACAAATAAAATATTTATAAAATGGCTTCTAGCCATTTTTTATTTATCTTAAAGTTCTATATTGGTAAAATATATAAAGTGAAAAGGAAAACAATATGCTGAAATTAAATAAGAAAACTAATAATCAATTAAAGTACAAAAATGAAGAATATGTAAAAAATATTTCAAAAGCAAAATTAGATAAAATTGAAAAAATACTAGATTCACAAATTGGATTAGATGATAAACAAAGAGAAGAAAATACATCAAAATTTAAAAGCAATTATATAGTTGTTAAGAAATTTCCAGTTATTAAAAAAATGTTTGAATCTCTTGTTGAACCATTTTCTATCTTGTTATGAATAATTGGTATTATTGAATTTGCAATTTTTGCTTTTGTTGATAAAAATGCAATAACTTTAATATCTGCTATCATGATTATCTTTATGATATTTTTAGCAAGCACTGTTGATTTTACTCAAGAATATAGAGCTTATCAAACTAATTTAGAACTAAATAAAATGATAGAAAATCACTTTTTAGTTTTAAATAAAAAAATTACAAATATTAAAGAGTTGAATTTTGATAATTTTAAACCACATTTAATAGAGTTAGAACAATCTAAATTAACAATAGGAGATGTAGTTTTACTAAATCAAGGCGATATTGTTCCTAGTGATTGTAGAATTATTTGAAATGATAATTTATATGTTGATCAGTCTACTTTAACTGGTGAAAACAATCCAATTAAAAAAAGTGTTGATAATAAAAACAAAAATTTAATAGAACTAGAAAACATTCTATTTAAAGAAACAACTATAGTATCTGGTTCTTGTTTAGCTGTTGTTATAAATGTTAGCGGGAACAATTATTCTAATTCATTATTAAAAAGTGCTGATGAAGAAAGCGTTAGTGATTATGAAAAATCAATGTCAAAAGTTACTAAGATCTTAGTTTTTTTTATTTTAACTTTAGTTCCAATTATTACATTAATTTCATTAATTAGAAATGATTTTTCAAATTATAGTTCAGCCATAATATTCGGTCTTTCAATCGCAGTTTCATTAACTCCAGAAGCATTACCCGCAATTATCTCATCAAACTTAAAATTAGGAAGTAAAAAATTAGCTAAAGAAAAAGCAGTTATTAAAAAATTATCTGTTTTTCAAAATATGGGTTCAGTTAATGTTGTTGCAACTGATAAAACAGGAACTTTAACTTTAGAAAATATTAATTTAAATGATTATAAAGATTTAAATAATCAATCTAGTGAGCTATTAAAACAATATCTATACTACAATGCATATTTCCAAAGAAACTTATTTAATAATATCGATAAAGCAATTGTTAATGCTAATTTAAATGTTGATCTAACAAAAATTAAATTATTAGATGAACAACAATTTAGTCATGAAACTAGAATAAATTCAGTATTGATTAATGACTCAAAACAAAACATTCAAATCACTAAAGGTAGTGTTGAAGAAATGTTAGAAATAATATCATTTGTTAATGATAAAAAAGTTATTAAAATCAATGATGAAATTAAAAATAAAATTATGAAACAAGCAAATACTTGATCAGAAAAAGGTTATAGAGTTATTTTAATTGCTACTAAAATAACAGATCAAATTCAATCAAATGATTTAGTTTATCAAGGTATGGCTATGTTTGAAGATGTTGTTAAACCTGAAGTTGAACAAGCAATTGAAACATTTAAAAAATATGGTGTTGATATAAAAGTTTTAACTGGTGATAATAAAAATACAACAAAACATATTGCTGATAAAATTGGTATTAAATCTTCTAAATTAATAGCAGGAGAAATGTTAGATAAACTTAATTCTTCTCAAATAGATGAACTAACAAGAACCGTAAATATTTTCTACAAACTTTCACCTTTTGAAAAAGCTCAAATTATCCATAGTTTAAAAAAAGAAAATGTTGTAGCTTATTTAGGTGACGGAGTAAATGATGCAATTGCATTAAAAAAAGCTGATGTTGGAATTTCAGTTAACAATGCAACACCACTAGCAAAATCTTGTGCTGATGTTATTTTGTTAGAAAAAGACTTAAACGTTTTAGAAAACGTCTTTGTTAAAGGTCGTCAAACTTTTGCTAATGCAGTTAAATATATAAAAATCACCGTAGCTTCAAATTTTGGTATTATGTTAACTTTATTAATATCAACAATGTGATTAAAATTTGAAGCAATGTCACCAATTCAATTATTAATTCAAAACTTAATTTTTGATTTTGCTAACTTAATATTTGTTTTTGATAATGTTGATCAAATAAGTATTAAAAAACCTAAAAAATGAAATATTAAAACGATTATTCCATTTGGTATTATTAATGGATTTGTTCAAACAATAATAAGTTTTATAAACTTCTTTATTTTATATTTTGCTTTTGATGTTAAAGGTCAAAACATGGATGCTATTCATCAATTCCAAACTGCATACTTTTTAGAATCAATTTTAACTCATATTGTAATTATTTTAGTTTATAGAACCGAGTTAATATCATTTATTCAATCTATTCCTTCAAAAGAAATGGTTATTGGAATGTTATTCTTTGCTTGTTTACCATTTATGATTATTTTTGCTGATCTTAATACAGGAGATTTATTTAATTTCAATTTAGGAAAAAGTAATTTTTATTGATGATTCTTGATATTATTTGTATTAGAAATCTTTGCTTGAATATTAGCTGAATTATTTAAATTTACTTATAAAAATATTTTCAAAAGTTGATTATAAACAATAGTTTTTAAGAAATAATAAAAAATAAAAATTATTAATATAAAATTATACTTATATATTTTATTTAGATAGAAAGGTTATTTACAATGAAAAATAAAGGAAGACTGTTTGAGTTTCTTACTTTGTTTGCCATGGTTGTTGGTACTGTTATTGGTGCAGGTATCTATATTAAAAATAAACTAATTTTAGAAGCTACTCACAACCCAATTATCGCTATTATTTTATGATTAGCTGTTGGTGTGGCTTGTGTGGCTATTGTTTATTTATTTTTAGAAATCTCATCTTCAACAAATAAACAAGGGAGTGGAACAATAAGTGTTTGAGCTCAAAAATTTTTAAACCGTAAAATTGGATCATTTTTCTCAATTTTCCAAACTTATGTATACGCTCCAGTTATGATGAGTGTATGTTCAACTGCAATGATAGGATTTGCACTTAAAATAGCTAATTTCTCACTTCCTGGTTATGTTTATTGATTAATATTTTTAGTTGGAGGAATTATTATTATCATTTTAACTACTATTTTAACTGTTTTAAGTTTATCTACTTCTCGTAGAATTCAAACCATCGGAACAACTCTTAAGTTTATTCCGCTTATTGTAGCTTTAATTTCAGGATTTGTTATCGCAGTAATTTTTGGATTAAAAGATGGAACATTTGGAAATGGAACACCTGAAACTTGATCTATTGATAGTTTTGAACCATTATCATTCTTTAGAGGATTTGGTGGAATTCTATTTGCATTTGATGGATTTGTTTATATTTGTAATGCTCAAAAAAGAGCCAAACATAAAGATGTAGTTCCGAAAGCATTATTATTTGGAATGGTGTTTGTTTCTATATTTTATGTTCTTATGGCAGTTTCATTATTCTTAGGTTCAACAGATGGTTCAATTGCTGAATTATTAAAAAGATTATTCAATGGTGGTGAAGTTAAAGAATCAGTTGCTGCTAACGTTTTAGTTGCTATAATTACTACTTTAATTTGTTGATTAGGAATTGTTGCATATTCATATATTTCAGTTGTTGGATTAGAATCAGATCTTGCTGATAAAGTTCAAGTTTCAGAAGTTGATAACATTCAAGACGAAAAAGTAAAAATTAGAAAAATAGCTATCAAAATAAATATCATAACAATTATTATTCACGTAATATTTATATGTGCTAGTGCCTTTTCAAACATTATGTTAAAAGAAACTTATGATTCTATAGTTCCTGCAAAAACATTTGATGTTGGAGATCAAATAGCTAATTTAATTCAGGTTTTCTCATCAGCTTGTTCATGTTTTTCATTTGCTATTATGACAACAGTTATTATTGCTGGATTAATAAACAGAAAGACAAATAAAGTTGAAGTTGAAAAACGTAAAGGATTTGTTGTCATAGGAATTCTTTCAACAATTGCTATTATATTATTTACTTCTATGGGTCTATTCACATTTATTGTTCCTGATGAAGTGCTTTATGGAAAAGAAACTTGATTTAATAGTGGTCGTGGACAAGGATGATTATTTATTTTACTTTCAATTTTAAGTATTGTTTTTGTGTCTATTATTTGATATATTCAAGAAAAACAAAGAACAAGAATCCAGGTGATTTTAAATGACATCACAACAACAAGAATTTCTAAATAATCCAGATTTAGCGTTTGTTACAAGACAAAATTGATTTAGCATTTGAAAAAATTATTTCTGACCAACCAGTACAAGAATAGCAACACTTTCTATTCTATTATCAATAGAAATAGTGTGTGTATTATTCTCAGAATACGTTATGGGTATAGTTAGAATACAAGTATTTTTAGTTCTTGAATTAAACCTTTGAGTTTTTGCAGTAGCTGCAGTTGCAACAAATTTCTTCTGATCATCAATCCTTACATTATCATCTATTTGATTGAGGTTTGCATTCGGATTAAGTGAACCGATCGGTTTACTTTCTTTAACATTTGTTGATTTTGGATCAATTGTCGCTTTATCGTTAGTACTATTTATAATCAAAAGAATTTATTTTGTTTCTAACAAGTATGAGAAATATTCAAATCATGAATTTAAATGAATAGTTATAGCTTGTTTAGCTGCCATTGTAGTTGGTTCATTACTAGCTGGTATTACTAACTATACATTTATACTTAAACTATACGGTACACCAAAAGAAAGTATAAAAGGATTTACAGTCATTACTTTTGGTTTTACTATATTAAAATTAACAGTTAACTTTATCATCTTCTTAATAGTTTATGGTAGAGTAAAAACAATTCTTAAAAATTCTCGCATTTAGTTTTAAAATATCTAATCTTAGCAAATTTATGTTAAATTAGATATTTTTTTATTTTAATTATTGATTTAATTTATTATTATTAATAAATAGCGTTTTATGATAAAAATGTTTCTATTTTTTCTAAAATTTAAGTATGATAAAATGAATTTAAATTGTGAGGAATATATATGAAAAAAAACAATATTAACATACCAAATATTCTAACTATGATTAGAATAGTTTTAGTACCAATAATCTTAGTTTTATTATTAGTTGATCATTATATATCATCAATAAATAAAGATCTTTCTAGAATTCTATTTTCAGTATCTGGAGCGATATTTATTATTGCTTCTATAACAGATTTTATTGATGGATGATATGCTAGAAAATACAATTTAGTAACTAAATTTGGTAAGTTTTTCGATCCTATTGCCGATAAACTATTAGTTAACTGTGCATTAATTTTATTTGCTTCATTCAACATATTACCTGTTTGAATAACTATTGTATTAATTTTAAGAGATACAATTGTTGATTTTGTAAGAATGATTTTAAGCTCTAATAATATTACTTTAGCAGCAGGAATGTCAGGAAAATTAAAAACAGTTTTTCAAATGATTGGATTAAGTATTTTATTTTTTATAAATACTAAATTTAATAATTGAACAGAGTTTAGTTGACAAAATCAATTAGTTTTAATACCTATGTATATTGCTACATTTTTCAGTGTTTATAGTGGAGTTGTTTACTTTGTTAAGGCTAAACCTAATTTATTTTAATGTTTAATAATTGAACTATATTTGATAATTACAATAACTTTACTATAAATGATGAAATTAAATCTAAATTAAACTTATATTACGAATTGTTAGAAAGTGAAAATAAAAAATATAACTTAACTAGAATAACTCAATTAGATGAAGTTTTTGAAAAACATTTTTTAGATTCTTTATTATTTGTTGAACAACATAAAATAACTAATCAAAAAATAGCAGATATCGGAACAGGACCAGGATTTCCAGGAATTGTTTTAAAAATATTTTTCCCAGATATTAAATTAACATTAATTGAATCTAATAATAAAAAAGTTAATTTTTTGAAATTAGTAGTTGAAAAACTAGGTTTAAAAGATGTTGAAATTTTAAATAAACGAGCTGAAGAATTAACTGATTTATATAAAGAAAAATTTGATATTATTGTTAGTCGTGCAGTTGCTTATTTAGATATTATTTTAGAAATTGGAGTTCAATTATTGAAAGTAAACGGAACATATATTTTATTAAAAGGACCACGTGCTTATCAAGAAATTGAAGATCTAAAAAATAAAGATAAAAAGATGGGATTAGAATTAGTTAAAACTCAAGAAATCTCAGATACAGGTTTTGGTATTAGAGTTAACTTATTTTATAAGAAAATAGCTGTAACTAGTTCAGTTTATCCTAGAAAATACTCACAAATTAAAAAAGAAAGTAAATAATATGAACTATTTAGATTTAGAAATTGGCGATTTTATTGAATTAAAAAAAACTCATCCAAGTAAAACTGTTAGATGAGAATTAATTAGAATCGGGGCAAAATACAAATTTAGAAGTTGTGATAAGTTTGATTTATTTATTGAATTATCACGCGAAACATTACAAAAACAATTAAAAAAAATAATTAAGAAAGGATAAATATGGGATTAAAAGTAGGAATTGTAGGATTACCAAATGTTGGAAAATCAACTTTATTTAATGCAATTACAAATTCAAAAGTAGAAGCTGCAAACTATCCATTTGCAACTATTGAACCAAATGTAGGAGTTGTTGAAGTACCTGATCTTAGATTAGATAAATTACAACAAATTTTTAGTTCTAAAAAGAAAATTTCAACAACAATCGAATTTGTTGATATTGCAGGACTAATTGCTGGAGCAAGTAAAGGTGAAGGACTAGGAAATGCCTTTTTAGCAAATATCAGAGAAACTGATGCAATTTGTGAAGTTGTTAGATGTTTTGAAAATAAAGATATTACTCACGTTGAAGGCAGTGTTGATCCAATTAGAGATATTGAAATTATTAATTTAGAATTAATGCTAGCTGATGAAGCATCAATTAAAAAACGTATAGATAAACTAGCTCCTAAATTAAGAAGTGGAGATAAAACTGTTAAAGCTGAAGCAGATCTATTAGCAAGATTATTAGAGTGTTTAGATCAAAATAAAATGTTAAATACTTTAGAATTAAATGAAGATGATGAAAAACTTTTAAAAGGTTATCAATTATTAACTGCTAAACCAATTATTTATGTATGTAACGTTAATGATGATGAGTTATTAGAAGATAATGATTATGTTAAAAAGGTAAGAGAATTTGCTAAATCTTCTGATTCTAGAGTTGTTAAAATTTGTGCAAAAATAGAAGAAGATTTATCTGAAGCTTCAGTTGAAGAAAAAGAAGAGTTCTTAAAAGATTTAGGTGTAACTCAATCAGGATTAGATCAATTAATTCAAGCGGCTTACAACACTTTAGGATTACAAACTTATTTTACAGCTGGTCCTCAAGAAGCTAGAAGTTGACAATTTAAAAAAGGTTGAAATACCCCTAAATGTGCAGGAGTAATTCATACTGATTTTGAAAGAGGATTTATTAAAGCTGATATTTATTCAATAAATGATTTATTTGAATTAGGTAGTGAAAAAGCTGTTAAAGAAGCTGGAAAAATGAGACTAGAAGGAAAAACATATATCATGCAAGATGGTGATGTGTGCTTTTTCAAATTTAATGTGTAATGATAAAAGAAAAGCATCAACTAAGTTATCAAAAAAATAACATTACTTATTATGTTGTTTACAAAAATCAAAAGAATATGATTTTAAAATTAACTAATAATCAAATTACAGTGAGCGCTCCATTCAACACTCCAATTTATCTAATTGAACAATTTATTTATAAACATATTTCAAAGTTAATTAAAGTACAAAATAATTATGAGTATTTAAGAGTTTATGATTTTTATGGTTCTAAACCTTGAATTAAAATATTTGAAAATCAAATTGAAATTGAACTTTTAAATGAAAATGTTCATTCTAAAATTATTAATAATAAAATCGTTATGAAAAATTATTTTGATAATCAAATACAGTTAGATAAAATCTATAATTTATTAGCTAAAGAATATAAAAATTGATTTATAAATAGAACAATTATGTGAGCTGAAAAAATGAATATTCAGTTCAATAATGTTTCAGTTAAGACTTTAAAATCTAAATGAGGTTATTGTAATACTAAATTAAAAAATATAGTTTATAACACTAAATTATTACATTTTACACCTGATATTATTGATTATGTAATTGTTCATGAATTAACTCATATTGTTCATCCGAACCATTCTAAAGATTTTTGAAGATTTCTAGGTTTATATATTCCTGATTACAAAGAATTACAACAAAAACTAAATTCTAAAGGAGTTTAATGTAAAATGTGCTTTTTATCGAGGCACATTTTTATTCAATTAAGTTTATTATAAAATAAAAAAATTAGTATAATTAAATGATATAAAATGTATCAGTTCTAGAAAGGAGAAAAAGATGAATAATCAAACTGGGATGCATTGTTCTGTGCAAAATGGGGATTTTAATCAAAAGAAAAATAAAAAAAGACGTCATTTAAAAATGATTTCATCTTTTAGTATTTTACTTTTAATAATGGGTATTTTAATGTTATTGTCTTGAATATTACATTGAGCTGGTGTTCAAACGGAAGTTAACAATAATATCGCTTTTAATGATTGAAAAAATAATGATATTTTAAGACCTATATATGAACAATGAACTAAAGAACATAATGGTGTAATTCCAAGTAGCACTCAAACTTGATTCGACTTTCTTGAAAAAACTTTAAGAAATCAAGGGTGAACAAAAGAAAATAATGGTTGATTTAAAGCGATTAACGGCGATTCTAAATACTTAATAGGATTTAATGGAGCAGCAACTTTTATAGGAAAAGCTTTAATTTCTCCAATTGGTATAGCTGATTGATTCTATGCACCAATTAAAGGATTTATTGATAAAACCAATGTTATTATTTTTGTTTTATGTATTGGAGCCTTTATATTTATATTAGTTCAAACAAAAGCATTAGAAGGTTTTTCACAAGCTATTGTTGCTAGATTAAAAGGAAAAGAAGTCTGAGCAATAGTTCCTTTAATGACATTCTTTTCAATATTTGGTTCAGTTGAAGGTATGGCTGAAGAATCACTAGGATTTTACATGATATGTATTCCTTTAATGCTTATGGCAGGATTTGATGTATTTACTGGTGTATTAATTATTATGATTGGTGCTGGAGTTGGAGTGCTAGCTTCTACAGTTAATCCATTTTTAGTACCAGTTGTTATTGATGCTATCAACAGTCAATTACCTGAAAATGCAGAAAAAATGACAGTAGGTAACGGGTTGGTATGACGTATTTTATGTTGATTTATTTTTACTTCATTTGTAATAATTTTTACTATGATGTATGCAATAAGAGTTAAAAAAACTCCTAGCAGATCAGTTACATTTTCAACTTTACATGGTGATAAAGAATTCTTCTTAGGAAGCACAGTTGAGACAATAAAATTAGATTGAAGAAAAAAAACATCACTAATTTTATTTGCTATAACTTTCATTATTATGATCGTCTATTTAATAGGTTGAGACAAAATATTTAATACAACAGCAATGGAAGATCAAGCTAATTGATTAAGAAAAGATTTACCTTATTTAGCAGCCAGAATTCCAGGATGAGGAAATGCAAATGATCTATCAGTTGCAGCAATGATATTTTTACTAGCTTCAATTGTTTTAGGATTTGTTAATTGAATGGGTGAAACTAAATTTATTGATACTTGATTTAGAGGAGCTTGTGATATTTTATCAGTATCATTAATTATAGGAACAGCCGCTGGAATTGGAGTTATATTATCTGAAACAAATCTTCAATCATTATTTGTTTCAGGAATTAGTAGTTCTATTGGTGGGATAGAAAATAGCATTTTAAAATCATTAGTGTTATTTATAATATTTATTCCTTTGTCATTTTTAATTCCTTCAACAACAGGATTTGCTACTGCAATATTTCCGTTATTAACTAAATCATTATTAAATAAACAAGGAGTTCAATTAGATCCACACGCTAGTGTTGGAGCAATTACTGCATTTCAATTTGCATCAGGATTAGTTAATTTAATTACTCCTACAAGTGGAGTTGTTATGGGTGCTGTTGCAATTTCAAGAATGAGTTATACAAGATATTTAAAAGGTATTATGTCAATAATTGGATGTCTATTTGTAATGAGCATTATATTAATATGTGTTGGTGGAGTTATGCCATTTGCTGTATAGAAAAAAATGTTGTAAGATTTATTCTTACAACATTTTATTTTCTTAAAAAAGACTAGTTTTCATCGGTGTTTTTATCATCTTTTGAAGCAGGAACATATTCTTTTCAAGTTCCATCAGGTTGTTCATATTCTCTATATCCACAACCTGTAGTAGTGAAATTAGAACATCCTCTTCCTCTATTAAATTTAGATTTGATATATACTAAATTAGCTTCTTTACATCTTGGACATAAAATATCAGTTTGAGCTTGAGATACATCTTCTTTTACTTTTTTATCTAATGAATGATAAATATCTTGTAATCAGCTAACATAGTTAAATGTTCCTTCGCTAATTTTATCTAATTTATATTCCATATCAGCAGTATAGTTTAGATTGAAAAAGTCTTGATATTGACTATATAAGAATTGATTTGCTTCATAACCTTTATTTGTAACTATAATAGGTTTTGATTTAGGATATTCTACATATTGACGATCTTTTAATTTAGTTAAAATTGGGTTATATGTAGAAGGTCTTCCTATTCCTAAATTTTTCAATTCTTTAATTAAACTTGCTTGATTAAACATTTTAGGTGGATTAGTTTTTGCATCTTCAATTTTAATGTAATCTTTTGAAATGTTTAGTTCAAATCCTTGTTTAAACTCAAAACTTGGCTTTTGATTTGAAATTTCTTCAATTTCATCATCTTCAGTTATTTCAACATTTTCATCACTTGGTGAGTGTTTAATTGCTTGATAACCTAGATCTAAAACTTCTTGTCATGACTGTTTGAATTCATAACCTTCATTTCTAAATGTTCATCTATGATTAAATCCGCTAGGACCTTTCATTAATGACTTAATAGAGTTTCATCAAATTAAACTATAAACTCTTTGTTGAGTTTTATCTTCAATTTCTAAAATTGCTTTTTCAGGAGTCATTGAAATATCAGTTGGTCTAATTGATTCGTGAGCTTCTTGACTGTTTAGATCTTTTTTACCTACAATTGGTTCTTTAAATAAATTTTCTGAATAATTTTTAGAAATATATTCTTTAGCATCTTTAATAAATTGTTCAGAATATTTTACTGAATCTGTACGAATATAAGTAATATAACCTTCTTCATACAATTTTTGAGCAGCTACTGTAATTTGACCAGCACTTAATTTCAATTTACTAAATCCATCTTGTAATAATCCTGCAGTTGAGTAAGGTTTAAAACTTCTAGTTTCAAAAGCTGTAGATTTATAATCACTACATTTATAAACTTCAGATAAATTATCAACCATTCCTTTTGATTGTGATTCATTTATGTAATAAGTTTTTTCAGTATTTACTGTTTTATTATTTTTATCTTTAGTTAAATTTAAATTAATATTATTTTTATTATCGATTACAAAAATCTTTTTATATAAAACTTCTTTAAATTGTTTTATGATTTCATCACGTGTAGTTAAAATGTTTAATGCTGGAGTTTGCACACGTCCTGCACTCATTAATCCAGTTGATTTTTGTAATGATTTTGAAACAAGATAACCGATAATTTTATCTAACATTTGTCTTGCAAATTGTGCTTGAACTAGATTCATATCAATATCTCTTAAATTATTGAAAGCTTCAATAACTGCGTCTTTTGTAATTTCATTAAATGTTGCACGTTTAATTTCTTTTTTCTTACCATCAAACAAACTAGCTAAGTGTCAAGCGATAGCTTCTCCTTCTCGATCTGGATCGGAAGCCAAAACTATTAAATCAGCATTTTTACCTTCTTTTTTAATTTGACTAACAATTTTTGCTCTTGTTTTTTCAACTGTAAATTGAGGTTGCATTGTTTCTAGATCAATACCTAATCCTCAAGTTCCTTTATCAGCAATTTTTGAAATATGTCCTCCACTAGCTAGAACTGTATATTCATTTTCTTTAAACCCTTCTTCTAAATAGTGTTTAATTTTTTCAATTTTTGATGGTGACTCTAGTAAAACTAATACTTTCATTTTCATACTCCTTATCAATAAAGTATTTTATAACAAATATTTTATATTTTTTCTATTAAATAATACATTCAAGTGTATTTTAGGACTTTATTTTTTTTTTTTTTTGCAATAGAATAAAAATAGTTATTTTATTAAGAAAGGAGAAAATGTATAAATGAATACAAATCAAAATAACAAAAACCTGATTCTAGGGGGATCTATATTTTCATTAATTACTGGATTTGGATCACTTATTTTTTGAACTTTAGCTTTATTAGGATCTAGTGTTGCTTTTTGATGACTTTCAATGCCTGGAATGAATATTGTAATATTTTTAGTTTGAGTTTTAAATATAACAGCAATGGTACTTACAGTTTTATCTTTAGTTCCAGCAACAAGTAAAAAACCAATAGTAATGATTGCAGGAATTTTAAATATAGTATTTGGAACAATTATTGGTGGAGTTTTATTAATAATTGGAGCAAGCAATATGAACGTTAATAACAATACAAATCAATTAAATTCAAATAATCAAGAAAATATTCAACCAGTTAATGTGCAAGTTGAAAATAAACCTGCAAAAAAAGTTGAAAAAACAAAACAAGTTGAAGAAGTAAAAGAAATTGCTTCTGAAGATAAAAATTTAAATAACTTTAATGTCACTTGCAAAACTAAATTTAACTATAAAATAGCTTTAGTTTTAGGATTAGTATTAACAATTATTGGTTCTGTTGTTTCAATAGGATATACAGGATATGAATTACGTAGCATACTTTTACCATCTAGCCATATTCGAAATATAGAAATAACTTATTTTGTTAATATATCACTAAGATTAGTTACTTATGTGTCTCTTTTTGTTTTATCTATAGTTGGGTTGATGATTATCAAAAAAGAATGCTTAACTATCAATATTTTATGTGCTGCAATAGGAATAGGATTATTTAACTTAAATAATATAGCACCTATTGGTGGAATTATTATATTACTAGCTTTAGTGTTTAATTGAGTTGTTAATTCAAGATTAAACTGTAATAAATAATAATTAATAGTCGTAAGACTATTTTTTTATGCCTATCAGTATTTAAAAACTGAAATCTCAGTTGAATCAAAATCAAAGAAAAATAATTAATATTAAAACTTTTAATGAAATTTTATTTATTTTATTAAAATAGGTAAAATTTTTTATTTTATTCTAATACATATATGAAGGAAAAAATAAGTTTTTACTTACTAAAAATCAAACCTTCTTGTTAATTTTAAATTTGGTATTATAATCTATACGATTATAAAGGAGATTTTTATATGTCATATAGATTACGTTATGCACCATCACCAACTGGTTTTTTACATATTGGAAACACAAGAACTGCGTTGATGGACTATTTATTTGCTAAGCATTATAATGGTAGTTTTATTGTAAGAATAGAAGATACTGATTTAGCTAGAAATGTTGAAAATGCTATTGAATCACAATTTGAAAATTTAAATTGATTAGGTATTATTGCTGATGAATCTATCTTTAATCCAGGAGATGCAAAATATGGAAAATATATGCAATCTGAAAAATTTGATAGATATAGAGAATTAGCTAATGAATTAATTGATAAAAAACTAGCTTATAAATGTTTCTGTACTAGTGAAGAATTAGAAAAAGATTACGAGCAACAAACAGCACAAGGAATTGTAGCTACTAAATATTCTCAAAAATGTTTAAATTTATCTGATGAAGAAATCAAAAAGAATTTAGATGATAAAAAAGAATTCTCAATTCGTTTCAAAGTTCCTGAAAATAAAACTTGAACAATTAATGATATGGTTAGAGGTCAAGTTAGTTTTGAATCAAAAGATTTAGGAGATTTTGTAATTGTTAAAAGTAATGGAATAGCTACTTATAATTTTGCTGTTGTTGTTGATGATTATGATATGCAAATTACTCACATTTTAAGAGGAGAAGAACATATTTCAAACACACCCCGTCAAATGATGATTTATGATGCATTTAATTGAACTTATCCAACATTTGGTCACTTAACATTAATTGTTGATTCAACTGGTAAAAAATTATCAAAAAGAAGTGGTAATGCATTATTCTTTATAGAACAGTATAAAAATCAAGGTTATCTACCTCAAGCAATGTTTAACTATATAGCGTTATTAGGTTGATCTCCAAAAGGTGAAAAAGAAATATTATCAAAAGAAGAATTAATAGAAATATTTGATGAGAAACGTTTTAGTAAATCTCCTTCTACTTTTGATATGGTTAAAATGAAATGAATTAATTCAGTTTATATGAAACAATTAACTGATGATGAGTATTTAGATTTTGTAACTAAATTTATTGATACAACTAGATTTGATATTTCACAAAAAGAATCAAGTTGATTAAATGCAGTTTTATTATTATTTAAAAAAGAATTAGAATATGCTAGTCAAATTAATAATCATTTAGATTTATTCTTTAATGATATTGATGTAGATCAAACTACAGTAGATGAATTAAAAAAAATAAATGGTTATGAAAATTTAATTAATATATTTGAAGAAAAAATAATTAACTTAAATGAATGAAATGTAGATAATATTAAATTAATTATTAAAGAATCAGGACAAATTGCTAATGTTAAAGGAAAAGACTTATTTATGCCAATAAGAATCTTTTCTTCTAAGTCACAACACGGACCAGGTTTAGCTGATGTGATATTTTTATTAGGAAAAGATAAAGTTTTAAACAATATAAAATCTTTTAAAAAATAGGTGATAAATATGTATGAAAAAGTTATAAGAGATAATGTTCACGGTGATATTTATTTCGATCATCCAATATATATAGAAATTATTAATTCTAGTGAAATGCAAAGACTAAGAAGAATACTTCAATTAGCGGGAAGTCAATTTGCTTATCCAAGTGCAACTCATACACGTTTTAGTCATTGTATTGGTGTATATCATGTTTTAAAACAATTTTTAAAAAATAATGATTTTAAAATGATTGATGAAAAAGATCAAATGTTAGTTAAACTAGCAGGTTTATTACACGATGTCGGGCATGCTGCTTTTTCTCATACTTTTGAAAGAATTACAAATAAATCTCATGAAAGTTACACAACTGAAATTATTAAAAACGTTGATGGAAACATTAATAAGATTTTAAAAAAATATGATATTGATCCAGATGATATTGTTGCAATTATTGAAGGAACTTATAAAAACAATATTATTAATTTATTAGTAAGTTCTCAAATTGATGCCGATAGATTTGACTATTTAATTCGTGATTCATATAATTGTGGAGTTGATTACGCAACTTTAGATGTTAAATGATTAATTAGAAATGCAAAGATCCGAGACAATAAAATTGTATTTCCACACAAAACCATTTATGCAATTGAATCATATCTATTAGGTAGATATCATATGTATCAACAAGTATATAATCATAAAACTTCAATTAGTTTTGATGTTATGTTTTCAACATGATTTAAAAGAATTAAATACTTAGCTAAAAACAATTACAAGTTCAAAGATAATAGAATCTATGAATTATTTGGCTCATTATTTGAAAAAAAATCAATTAAATTAAATGAATATCTTCAAATTGATGATTATTTAATGTTTAATATATTTGCTAATTGCCAAAACGAACAAGATCAAATATTAAGCGATCTTTCAAAAAGAATTAATAATAGAGAATTATTTGTTTGCAAGAGTGAACAATTAGTCGAGAAAGATAAAATATTTGATAAATTGAAAGAAAAGGGATATGATCCTGAATACTATTTACTAAAAACAGTTTCAAAACCTGCAGTTATGTATAAAATAGAACACGAGGCAAAAAAAGACGAACATATTTACTTATTTAATGAAAAGACAAATAAGATTGATGCTTTGGAAAACATTAGTCTTTTATCGTGTGCTATAAGAGAAAATAATAATCAAAAAAATGAAATTAAATACTTATTTCCTAAAGAACTAGAAATAAAGTAGTAGAAAGAGACTAAAAAAATGAATAAAAAAACAAATTTAAATTTAGTTTATGACTATTTAGTAGTAACTAAAAAACCAACAACTTTATTAAACATTTGAAATCAAATTTCTAAAGATGTTGTAAGTCAGAAAAAAGATGAAATGTCAGTTATTGCTGACTTATATGGAGATATGGTTTTAGATAATCGTTTTGCTTTAACATCTGATGGTTTATGAGCATTAAGTGCTGATCCTGAAATTGAAGATATTAAAAAACAATATGCTGCTAAATTAGAAGAAGTTGAGAAAAAACCAAAACTTGCAAATGACGATGAAGATCTAGATAATTCTGAATTAGTAATTGATGATGAGGATCTTGAAGAAGAGTATTATGATGAAGAATACGAAGATGATGAAGAAGATGATGAAGGATTCGTTACAGTTAGCGAAGATGATTATGATGATGAATAATTTTAAAGAGTTGTAAAACTTATGTTTTTATGACTTTTTTATTTTAGGTAAAATATAATTAATTGATAAAAGGAGATAGAAACAAATGACAAAATTTATATTCGTTACAGGTGGAGTAGTTTCAGGTTTAGGAAAAGGAATAACTGCTAGCTCATTAGGTGCTTTATTAAAAGCTAGTGGATTAAAAGTGTTTATGCAAAAATTCGACCCTTATTTAAATGTTGATCCAGGGACAATGTCTCCATATCAACATGGTGAAGTTTTTGTTACTAGTGATGGTGGTGAAACTGATTTAGATCTAGGTCATTATGAACGTTTTACAGATGAAGAATTATCAAAAATTTCATCAACAAGCGCAGGAAAAATTTATTTAGAAGTTATTGAAGGAGAAAGAAGGGGAGATTCTCAAGGAAAAACCATTCAAGTAGTTCCCCATATTACTGATGCTATTAAACATAAAGTTTATTTAGCTGCTCAAAGAAGCAAAGCTGATGTTGTGATTTCTGAAATTGGAGGAACAGCGGGAGATATTGAATCTCAACCATTTATTGAAGCTATTCGTCAAATTAGAATGGAACAAGGAAAAGAAAATGTAATGTTTATTCACGTTGTTTTATTATTATGATTAGCTGCTTCAAAAGAATATAAAACAAAACCAATACAACATTCAGTTAGAGAATTATTAAGTTTAGGAATTCAACCAGATATTATAATTTCAAGAAGTGATAAAACACCACCAAAAGAAATTAAAGAAAAAATTTCTCTATTTTGTAACGTACCTATTAAAAATATTATTGATGCAGTAGATCAAGATTCTATTTATAAAGTGCCACTAGCTATGGCAGAACAAAACTTACATAAACTAGTAACTGATCAACTAAACTTAAAATCAAAACAAATCGATTTATCTTTATGAGAAGAATTTAATAAAAAAATTAATACTTCAACTGATGAAATAGAAATTACATTTGTAGGAAAATATATCGAACTTCAAGATGCTTATTTATCAGTTATTGAATCATTAAGAATTGCTGGTTGAGAATTTAATAAAAAAATTAGAATTAAATGAATTCAAGCAGATAAATTAACTGAACAAAACTATAAAGAAGTATTAAAAAATGCTCAAGGTATTTTAGTTCCTGGTGGATTTGGAAATCGTGGAATCGAAGGAATGATGTTAGCAAGTAGATTTGCAAGAGATAATGATATTCCTTATTTAGGAATTTGTTTAGGTATGCAAATAGCTACAATTTCAGTTGCTCGTGATTTATTAGGATGAAAAAATGCTAATTCAACAGAATTTGATGAAACTACAGATTGCGCATTATTTGATTATATTCGTGGAATTGATCGCCATAATATTGGTGGAACATTAAGATTAGGGGCAATGGAAACTAAATTAGCACCTGGATCAATTGTTGAAAAATTATATGGATCAGATGTAGCACATGAAAGACATAGACATAGATATGAATTTAATAATAAATATAAAAAAGATTTAGAAAGCATAGGAATTCGTTTTTCAGGAATTTATGAAGAAAAAGATCTTGTAGAAATTATTGAAATGCCAAAATTAAAATTCTTTGTAGGAAGTCAATATCACCCTGAATTTACATCACGCCCTAATAAACCAAATCCATTATTTAAAGGATTTATTGAATCAATTGTTAAAGATCGTGGGTTTTTAAACAAAATGAACCTTTAAATTTTTAAGTTATAATAATCTTATCAAAGGAAATTAGAAAATTAAACTAATCCAATAAGCCTAATTTTTCTTTGAGTTCGAATGATATGCGATAACATTCATTCTTAACACCTGAGACAAGTCCTGATAGTTCATCGACTACTTCACTGGGCAATCCACTTGGGTGTTTTTTAATGCTGTTAAGAGTCTTATCTAATACAGTATGAATCCATCTCGTTTTATTTATTGTTCCTAGGGTTTTTAAATCATGTTTTCTTTCTTCATCTAATTGTTTTCTTTTTGCTATATCAGCTATTCCTCAATCATGAGATCCTTTTTCTAATATTTCAGCTTTAAAACGCATAGTTTCTGTTCTAAAGTAGAACTTCTCATCTGCACCTATAACAAATTCAATACTTTCTTTTTTGTTGAACTTATATCTCTTCCCATTTTCATCAAATGCAGCATAATAATTTTTTTGATATTCAACCACTCCATTCATAATTTTTCTTTTAATAGGTATGTCAAAGAAGGATT
>NZ_LFYS01000040.1 GCF_001199495.1 Mycoplasma sp. HU2014
AAAATGTTTCAATAATTTTTCTAAAATATCTTCACTGTTTTTTGTAAATATTGCAACGTTTCCATACTCTTTAACATCAGTACCTGTTTCAATTAATTCTTTTTTCTTTTTTGATCTTTGACCAACTGGAATTGGTGTTTCAAAAGGTACAAATTGAAAATCTATTATTTCACCAACTATTTCCAGATCAACTGGTATAGCTTTTCCGTTAACGTATTTACTAGTTCTTTTTACAACTTTATATTTTCCAAAATAATCTTTTACAACTGTGTTTTTAGGTCTTGCAACCTGTCTTATTTCTAAAGGTATCGCCATTTTATCTCTCTTTCCCTTTTATATAGCATTATATCTATATTATAGCATAAAAAAGACATAAAATAATAGTTTTTTTAACTTATTTCATGTCTGTTTAAATTAATTTTAAGTAATTATTCATGCTTGAGCTTATACATTTTAAGGTTATTTATAAAAAACTGCTTAATTTTCAAGTTTTTCTATAGTCATATTAGGTAGAACTTTTATATTAGAATAGCATTTGCTATTTTTTTATTTCTAAAATTTAGCTATTTTTATACTTAAGTGGGAAATGTAGAAAAATATATCAAAAATAATAAAAAGTACGTTGGTAATTTTTAAATTACCCAATACGTACTTTTACTTTTTGATCTTCTTCAGTTGCGTCTTCTGCTTTTTTCTTAGATTCAAATCTAGCTTGTTTTTTAAAGTCATCCATTCTTTGAACAAGTTCTAATAAGATATCTCTTGCAATTGATAGTTTATGTAGTTCATCTGCATCTTTACATTTTTTAGCAATTTTTTCAAAATCAGCTTGAACTTCTTCAATTGTAATTGTTGTGATGTCTCTTTCTTTTTGTATTTGTTTAATTAATCTTGTAATTTCTTGGTTTTCAGCTGAAGATTCAGAGATCATTTGTTCTCTTCTTTCTAATTCCATTACTAGACCTAACATAATGTCACGTTGAATTCTTAATCTTCTTAATTTTGGTTTGTCTTCTTTGAATTCTTTTTCTAATTCATCAAAACGTTTATTAATTGCAGAATTGTTAATATCATCTTTTGATAGACCAGTTTCATTTAAGATGTCTTCAATATCTTTATCTGTGATTTCAATTCTTTCTTCTCTTGGTTCTTCTTCAACTAATTTTAGAATTACATTAGATAAATTATTTACGATTTCATCAGCAATATTTACTTTCATTTTATTAAATAAACTAGTTGCTTGTTCAACATAAATTGCTAATGGGTTGTTTTGAGCATATTGTTGTAAATAGATTCCACTTTTTAGTTTATTAGCTAAATCTAAGTGTTTAGTTCAATATTTATCAAATGAATCTAAAATAACTTTTCTTTCCATATTTAAAGCTACATCTTCAGGAATATCTGAGATTCTTGCTTTATATAATTTCATCATTGATTCAGCCATTTCAATTGCTAAATCCATTTTTTCTTTATTATAGAAATCTTGAACAGTGAATCTATTTTTAGGAACTAAATTACCATCAATTGCTTTTAATAAACTTTCTGAGTTTAAGGTTTTTTCACCATGAACTTCAGTTGAATGTTTTTCTATTAATTCATAAGCTGTTGTAACTTGGAATTTTTTAATTGCTACAGTTAGATCGGTTGCTTCTAAAATATCTTCACGTTGAGCATAAATAATTTCACGTTGTTGAGCTAGAATGTTGTCATAATCTAAAACGTTTTTACGTTGATCGAAGTTCATTCCTTCAAGTTTTTTCTGGTTATTAGTAATTGCTCTTGTAAACAATCTAGATTTAATATAATCATCACCTAAAGATTTAAAACGTTGTCTTTGTTTTGGAACAGTAAAACGAATCATTAAATCATCATCCATTGAAATGTAAAATCTTGAAAGACCCGGATCACCTTGTCTACCAGAACGACCACGTAATTGGTTATCAATACGTCTTGCTTCGTTACGTTCAACACCAAACACACGTAATCCACCTAGTTTTTTAACATCATCACTTAACTTAATATCAGTTCCACGACCAGCCATGTTAGTTGCTAAAGTAATAGCTCCTAATTGTCCAGCTTTTGCAACAATTTCAGCTTCTCTGTCGTGATTCTTAGCGTTGATTGTTTCGAATTTTAATCCAGCTTTTGATAGATATCTTGCAATTTGTTCACTTGATTCAACACTAGTAGTTCCAATTAAAATAGGAGCACCAATTTTATGAGTTTCTTTTACATCTTTTACAAGTTTTTTTAACGCTGCATTTTTTGACCCAAATGTTAAATCTGGTTCATCTTTACGAATAACTGGTTTATTTGTTGGAGTAACAACAACTCTTGTATTATAAATTTTAATAAATTCTTCTTCTTCAGTTTTAGCAGTACCAGTCATTCCTGCAATTTTTGAATATAAACGATAGAAGTTTTGATAAGTAATTGTTGCTAATGTTACAGTTTCTTCTTCGATTTCAACATTTTCTTTAGCTTGTAGAGCTTGTTGAAGTCCGTCTGAATAACTTCTCCCTTCCATAATACGACCAGTAAATTGATCGATTAATAAAATTTCTCCATCTCTAACTGTATATTCAATTCCTTCTTTAAAAACAAATTGAGCTTTTAAAGCGTTCATGATTAAGTGGAAAATTTCAGTATTTTCTAAAGCAAATAAGTTTTTTAATGAGAAGAATTCATTTGCTTTTTTCATACCTTGTTCATTTAAATAAACTTGTTTAGATTCTAGATCAATATCAACATCATCATGTTCTTTTAAAGTTAAAGCAAAATTATTAGCTGTTTTATACATGTTTTTTCTAGAAGTTGATCCACCTGAAATAATTAAAGGTGTTCTTGCTTCGTCAATTAAAACTGAATCAGCTTCATCGATAATACAATAGTTTAATTTTCTTTGAACTCTCTGATTTGGATCGGTTACCATATTATCTCTTAAATAATCAAAACCTAACTCTGAGTTAGTTGTATAAGTAATGTCTTTTTCATAAGCTTCTTTTTTTTCTCATTTAGACAATCTACTTCCATTAAGACCAACAGTAATACCTAAAAAATCATAAACTTGACCGTTTATTTCACTATCACGTTTTGAAAGATATTCGTTAACAGTAACAACATGAACACCCTTACCAGTTAAAGCATTTAAATATGCAGGAAAAATACCAGTTAAAGTTTTACCCTCACCAGTTCTCATCTCAGCAATATCTCCAGAATTTAAAATAATTCCTCCGATTAACTGAACTCTATAAGCATTTAACCCTAATACTCTTCTAGCCGCTTCTCTAACTAGTGCATAAGCTTCAATTAATAATGAATCAGGTTCAGTTCCATTTGCTATTAAATCTTTAAATTCTTGTGTTTTAACTTTGAAATCTTCATCTTTTAGTTTTCTCATTTCTGGTTCTAATTCAATAATTTTATCTGCAATTTGACCATATCTTTTTATTAATCGTTTATCAGAAATCATTTTATCCTCCTACATTTTTGGCATTACAATATAATTATTATATAACATATAATAGTGAAAATAATTTAGAAAATAGATATGAAAACAATAGATAGTAAAGTTTATACAAATCAAATAATAATTAAGAATTCTAAATTCATAGCAATTATGAGTAAAGTTAATTCTAAACAAGAATTAGATAGCTTTTTAGATAAATATTGTCAACTTGATGCTACACATAATTGTTATGCTTATAGAATTTATGATAATAAAGTAATTGGTGGTTATAATGATGGTGGTGAACCTAGTTCAACAGCAGGAAAACCTATCTTTAATGTATTAGAAAAAAATAATTTATTTAATGTAGTTATTTTAGTTATTCGTTATTATGGAGGTATTAAATTAGGAGCAGGTCCTTTAACAAGAGCTTATTCTAATTGTGCTAGTGAAGTTGTTAAATTAGCAAATATTATTGAAACTAAAAAATATTATGTTTATAAAATTCAATTTAATATAACAGAAATGAAACAAATTAATAATTGAATTAATAAAAATAAAATTGAAATACTTAATAAAGAATTTAATGAAAAAGTAGTTTATTTAATTCAATCAGAAGATGAAATAGATAATAATAATTTGTTTGAGATATTAGAAATAAGTGCTGTCAATAAGTAATAAACTTAAAATTTGTGTGGGATTCCACACTTTTTTTAAGTATAACCGATATGAGTAACATGTTTTATAAATCTGAGATTTTTGATCAAGATATATCTAACTGAATTGTAGATAATTGCTCTAGATTCAATGATTTTATCGAGCGAGATAATGATGTAAATTGAAATAAAGTTCCAAAGAAATTTTGATAGTAAAAATAGCACTCAAGTGCTATTTTTTGTTTATATATTAAACTTCAGAATCAATAAATGATCCATCTAATAAAAAGTCTAATAGACCTATGTATAATACACCTTTTTGATCATATTTAGGTATTGAATTATCAAAAGTTATAATTATCTTTTTAAATGAGTCGTCTATATTATATAAAGAACGAGCTTCTTGTTCTTTTTTTTCTTGTGTTGGTATTTGATATGCTGATTGAATATAATATTTTTTACTTGCTTTTTTAGCTACAAAATCAACTTCTAGAGTTTTTCTACTTGTTTTATTATCAACTGTTGGAAATATTTCAACAACACCTGTATTTACAATAAAACCTCTTCTTTTTAATTCATTATATATTATGTTTTCCATAATATGATTTTCTTCATATTGATTAAAATCTAAACGTGCATTTCTTAAACCGACATCTTCAAAATAATATTTTAAAGGGGTTTTAAAAATCTTAACTCCTTTAACATCAAATTTATAACAACTAGAAATCAAAAATGATTGTTCAAAATAATCTAAATAATTACTTACCGTTGTTGGTGATATTTGTATTTTTGTTTCTGAATCAAATCTTTTTGATAATTTACTAGGATTGGTTAAAGATCCAATACTTGAAGATATGAAATTTAATAGTATTTCTAAAACATATTTATCTTTATGAATTGATTTTCTTTCTAATATGTCTTTTATATAAAGCTCATTAAACAAATTAGATAAGTACTCAATTTTTTCATCAACTGAGTTAAGAATATAAACACCAGGTAATCCACCATAATAAAGGTAGTGTTCTAAAGCTGATTTTCGATCATCAAACAATGGATTTATTTCACTAAAAGATAATGGAAATACATGAATTTGGTTTGATCTATCTCTAAATTGTGTCAATATTTCACTAGATAGCATTACTGAATTACTTCCAGTTACATAAACATCAACATTGTCTCTTTTCATAAGTTCAATTAAAACGTCAACAAAAGTGATTTTATGTTTACTGTTTTTAACATAAGGATTATCAATTGCTTCACAATATTGAATTTCATCTATAAAAAGATAATATTTTTCATCTTTAGAAATAATAAATTGTTCTATGTGCTCTATAAGTCTTAATGGATCTCTTAAAGATATATTTTTAACACTATCTAGTGAAAGTTTTATAATTTGATTTTCTTTTACACCTTTAGAAATTAAATAATCATTAAAAATATTAAAAAGTAAAAATGATTTACCACATCTTCTTATTCCTGTTATAACTTTAACTTTACCGTTATTCATTTTGTTTATTAATTTATTTAAATAAAACTCTCTTTTTATTAACATAGTGTATACCTCTTAGAATTTATGTGGGATTCCACACTTTTTTTAAGTATATTAGACTGATTATATAAATATTTACTTATATTATTGCCAAATACTTAAAATTTATGTGGGATTCCACACTTTTTTAAGTATATTATACAAAAAATACATTGTTTTTCAGATTATAAACTAAGATATTTAAAATTTATGTGGGATTCCACACTTTTTTTAAGTGAAATTATGTCATTTTTAACTGTTTTCGGGGTCTTGTTTTTTTTTTTTTTTTGAGCAATATCAAACAAAATGATACCTTACCAATTATATGTTTTGGATCCAAAACATATAATTGGTAAAGGAGGTTAGAATGTTTACTATTTTAGACAATAAGTCATATGCAGAAATTAAAAAACGTATATTAGATATCTTCGCAAAAGATCCTAAAAGATCATGTTTATCAATAGCAAAGCAATTTAATAAATCTGTTTCTACTATAAAAAGATATAAGAAAGAATATCTTGATTTTATAAATACCGGAAAGGAGATAATACTTTCTCATAAAAATGTAAATAACAAGAATGCACAAAAATATAGTGATGAAACAATATACAACTTAGGTGAAGTTTATCAAGGAGAAATGAAAATAACAGGAGGAGAGAACAATAACAGTAGTTGTTCATTTTTGACGTTGAAAAATTATCATAGTTGTTTAAAAGAAAAATTTGGTTATAAGATTTCATATTCTAATTTAGATAAAAGATTAATAAAACAGGGTTTTGCTAGTGCATA
>NZ_LFYS01000041.1 GCF_001199495.1 Mycoplasma sp. HU2014
AGAAGGATGCTTAACTGCGAGACTTACAAGTCGAACAGATACGAAAGTAGGACTTAGTGATCCGGCGGTCCCGAGTGGAAGGGCCGTCGCTCAACGGATAAAAGTTACCCCGGGGATAACAGGCTTATCTCCCCCAAGAGTTCACATCGACGGGGAGGTTTGGCACCTCGATGTCGGCTCATCGCATCCTGGAGCTGTAGTCGGTTCCAAGGGTTGGGCTGTTCGCCCATTAAAGCGGTACGCGAGCTGGGTTCAGAACGTCGTGAGACAGTTTGGTCCCTATCTGTTGTGGGCGTAGGAAAATTGAAGAGAGCTGTTCCTAGTACGAGAGGACCGGAATGGACGCACCCCTGGTGCTCCTGTTGTCACGCCAGTGGCATAGCAGGGTAGCTATGTGCGGACAGGATAATCGCTGAAGGCATCTAAGCGAGAAGCCCCCTTTAAGATGAATTTTCCCATTTGTAAGATGTAAGATCCCATGTAGACCACATGGTTGATAGGATGGATGTGTAAGCGCTGTGAGGCGTTAAGCTAACCATTACTAATAGATCGAGTGAATTTTTAGAAAATGCAATTTATAACAATACATTTCAAGCTAGTATTCAGTTTTCAAAGAACAATCCAAAAAACTAATCTGGTGGTTATAGCATAGAGGTCACACCTGTTACCATACCGAACACAGAAGTTAAGCTCTATTACGGTGAAAATATTGCAATAGTGAGAAGATAGCAAGCTGCCAGTTTAATTAAGGACCTTAGGGTTCTTTTTTTGTTATATTTTTAAAAATTTAAAATATAATAATCTGTAAAATAGTTGTGATAAATTATAATTAGTGGGAATATGAAAGAAGGTGTTTTAAATAATGAGAAATATAATAAAAAGTTATTTAAAAACTTTCTTTCAAAAAAACTTTGTAACTACTTTTGGTATTTTGTTTTTTATTATAATGTTATCAACTGTAATACTAGGTATGTTATCAACACCTTTACAATTGAATTCAAGAATAAACAAATTATCAAAAACTAATATTTCATATAATTCATTAATTAGAAGCGAAAATATGATTTATAGTCCTGAATTTACTTATAAATATTTTTATTCTAACCAGCAATTTGACAATGAAAATAGAAAAGATATTAATAATGTTTTATCAGATCGTTATATAGAAGCTATTAACAGTGAAATTGAACAAAATTTCAAAAGTGATTTACCTAAAAAAAATGAAAATAATAGATATATTTTAGATTTAAGTTCAGATAAAGATATAGTTATTGCAAATTATATAAGCGATTTAATTAATAGCGATTTACAAAAATATAGAAGTGGTGCTTTATTAAAAAGTACAGCTTTTATAGAAAACGCTAATACTAGAATTAATTTCAACCTTAAAAATGTAGTAAAAAGTATTGCTGATAGATTATTTCGAAATTTTGTTAAAAACAATATTTTTAATGGATTAGAAATAAAATTTGATCAAAATGGTATTCCTAAAATAGAACCAGGTTCTTTTAACTTGGATAAGTTAAAACTAGAAAGTAAAGATTTAAGTTTTCTTATATCTGAAGCATATAGAAGTTATTCAAAAATTGATACATTATTTCTTATAAACGGTATAAAATCAATTGATAAAAACGAAATAAAAAACGATATTCTTAAAATTAGAGAATTAATAAAAGAAAAACAAATATTCCAACTAATTGCATATATTCAAAACAAATTTAATGTAATATCTCAAAACATAAATGAAAACAAAAAAGAAGTATATCTACCAGTATTTGATATGTTTTCTGATGAATATGAAAATAATATTTTAGCTAGAAAACATCGTGATGATAGAGTTTATTTAATCAATAAAATAATTAGTCAACATTCTGATAGATATTCAGTTCAGACTACTAAAAGTTTTACTTTAAATGAACAACAAGTTGGTCAATTATTACCAATAAAAACATTACAATTAACATCTGATATTGAACAATTTAAAAATACTAAATCATACTTTAACCAGGTTCAATTAGATAAGAAAAAATATAGCGGTTCAAGATTTGCTGAGAATTGAAATGGTGATATAGATTATAACCAAGCAATTAGTCCAGAAATAGTTATATCATCAGCTTTTGCAAGAGCAAATAACATAAATTTAAATGATTCTTTCGAGATCCCTTCTTCAAATAAAGTAGATCTTTTAATGCCGTTTATTGATAAAAAAGATGCATTTTATTTAACATTATTAAAAGCCAAAGTTGTTGGTATAGGTTCAACTTTTGATGATATTTCATCTAAAAATTCTGCTTTTGACTTTTTCCAAGAAAAACCAACTTTTGTAGTTGGATATACAAATGATAATTTTATAAATGAAATGAGAGAAGCTAGATGAAATTTTTCAACTGAAAAAGACTCATCTTATGATGTTTTATTTAAAATTAAAAACTTAAATAATAATAAAGCTTTAACTGCTGAGGAATGTTTTAAAGAAATATCTTTTAATGACTCAAAAGAAAAAACAACATTTTTTGATAAATCTTTTTTACCTTATGTTGAATGAAATTTTTCTAGAGTTGCAAAAGATATAAATTCAATTAGAGTTCAAGTTATTATTTACATGGTTTTAGGAGCTACTGTTTTGATTCTAGCTTTTATATTTATTAACTTTGCTTTAAGAAAAGAAATGAATGAAACTAGAAGACAGTTAGGAGTATTTAAATCATTTGGATATAAAGTTATAGAACTTTCTTGAATATTTGCTTTGAAAACTTGAATAACAATATTTTTAGGTATTTTTATAGGATATTTATTATCAATTCCTATTCAAACTAATTTAGCTTCAAACTTTGTAAGTTCAGTAACATTTGTTTTTAGTAGAGTTTATGTTTCACCATTTTTATTTATTAATTTATTTGCGCTAATTCCACTAGTATTCTTATTTTTATCTTATGCATTAACTATTTTATACATAAGAGAACCGGTTTTATCATTAATGAATAATGTCAAAAGAATTAAAAGAAGAATTAGAAGTGGTTGATTCTCTAATATGTTATCTAAAAGAAATATTGGTTTTAACTACAGAATGAGATTATCGTTTATTAAAACTTCAATCGGTAAGTTTACAATAGTTCAATGTTTATTTGTTTTTGCATCATTATCATATTCACTATTATTTGGAGCTCAAACTATTTTAACTCAATCAATTAATCAAAGTTTAGCAGAGATAAAATCTAATGTTGATCATAAATGAACATGAAAAAATAATAGAGATATCGATATAACAACAAAAGATGGTAGATATGATTTTTCAAAAAATAATTCAGATAACAGAGAGCAATTAAAATACCATGATTTAGATGGTAAAAAAGTTAATGAATGATTAAATGCACAAACTGATCAATCCGATGCTAGATATAGAGCTGAGTTATTATTTAGACTATTAAATAACACTTATAAGAGTGAAGAAAATAAATTATCTATATTACTTCCAAAAGAATATGCTAAAAAGCGTTTATCACCTTTCTTAAATAATAATGAAAAAGAAATGATTTCTGAAAAAGATGAACCAGTACTAAAAGATAAAAAATATTTCTTAAATACACTTTCAACTTTTAATTTATTTAATAAAAATAATGATTGAACTTCGCTACTAGGTAAAATTAAAACAAATACTCCAATTTATGAGAAAATAAGTGATTTTGAAAATGATAAGGATACATTATTTAATTTTGATGAACCTAATTTAGAAAATATGTCTAAAACATTTGTTGGATTAGAATCTATACATAACAGACAACATAATAGTTTATTTATGTCTTCTATTGCAAAAACATTTGTCTATAAATTAGCTCAAACTTATGCTTTATTTAAAGTGTTTTATGATTACAAAATAGACACAAAAACCCCTGAAAAAGAAAAAACAATTTCTAAATATTGAGATGATGTAAACCAAAATGATCAATTATTAAAAAAATTTGATCCAGATGATCAGCAATATTGAAGTATTGGATCTAACCCATTAGTAAAAGAAATACAAGAACTTGTTAAAAAACAACCAGGACTTCTTCCTGTTTCAGTCAACTCACTAATTGGTTCAAGCAATTTATCAAATGCTAGTCAAAACGTAATCTTTATGTCTTTAATTCTTGATAAACTTGAAGATAATTATTTAAACAATCCTGTCTTGACATTCAATCAACTATTATATGATAAAAATAACGATTTATTAGCATCATCAGTATTAGCGAAATTTGTAGAAGATTCAGGACTATTAAGACTTGACTTATTTGAAATAAATAATAAAAGATTTGCTGATATTAGAAAATTTTTAAATTTTGATGGTATTACTGAAGAACAATTTAGAAAAGTTTCAGAAAAAAATCTAGAATACATTGATCCTGAAACAGGTGAAAAATTACCGATGTTTAACACAATAATTCCTTATTATTATGCAAAATCTAATGGTTATAGTGTTAATAGTAAGATAAAACTAGAAACTAAAACTTCTATTTCTAGAAAATTTGTTTTAAATGTTGTTGGTATTAACAAATCAATCACTCTATCACTTTCAAAAGTTCCAGATCTTGTTTTAGATTATAAAGTTTTTGCTTCAAAAATGTTCGCAGAAACTTTATATGATAAAGACACTGATACTCCAAAACACTTTACAACATTATGATCAAGACATAAATTATTAGATGGTAATTTTGATTTACAAAATATTGAAGATTCTTTTAATTCATTTAAATATAAAGAAAGAAATATTTCATTAGATATTAAAGATAAAACTCCAGTATTTTTATCATTATTTAGTTCAATGTTTGATGAATTTAATGACTTTATTAGTTTTTATAAAAATGTCGATACTCAAGTTGATGTTTACAATACTTCAAATCCAACACCTGGTAAAAATTCAAGATTAAATTCTAAATTACTTTCATATAGTTTAGGAAAACAAGGTATTGAAAAAGTATTAAAAATTATCTATCGAATTATGGCTATATTTATTGTGTTAACTACTTTTTTATTAGTAATTATTTTAGTAGTAATTATGAATATAGTTGTGGGAGAATCTAAAAAAACAATACTAGTGTTAAGAGCGATAGGGTATAAAGATTTTGAAGTTAACTGAATTGTAATGGGAAGTTATGTAATAGGTGCAATTATTTCATTTATTTTAGCTTATTCATTATCAAATGCTATTTGATTATCATTCTTATATTATGTAAGTTATAAATGACATATTTATATTTTCTTACCATTTGAAGTTCATTATTTATTTATAACGTTCTTTATTATTGCATTTATTTTATTCATTGGTTGATTCTTCTCAAATCAACAAGTTAAAAAAACACCATTAACTCAAGCTACTCAAGCTGAATAAAAGTATGTCATTAATTGACATATTTTTTTGTTAATTTTAATTTAAAATATAACTATACTTATAAAAGGAGTTTATATGATAGATTACAATAATATTTCAAATGCATTTTGTAATAAATTTATTAGTAAAAATATTAAAACTAAGTATAAAGATATATTTGTTAATTGGAGTTTTGAACCTTATCCAAATATAATTTCAAAACCTAATTTTATAACTTATTTACAAACTAGTAGTAAATTAAAATTCTCATATTTAATGATTGAAAGTATTGAAAATAAAATTGATCAATTAAGAGAATTATTTAATAAAACTAATAAAGCTTGTCAAACATATTTATCTGAAACTCAAAATGATGAATTTTGTAAAATACAATACAATAAATTTCTATTAAATTGTTATTCTACATTAAAAGAATTTATAAATAATAGTCTAATTCAATGAATATTTTGTGATGCATTAAAAGAAAATTGAATTGAATTTAATAAACAATATAATCACGATTATATGTATGATTATCAATTTTTAAAACTGGAAATATCTTTTCAAAAAAACTTATTTAATATTTTAAAATCTATTAGTAAAAAAATAAAAAATGATTATACTTTTAAACTTTTAATTGATGCTTATGTAATTGATTTAGAAGAAAAACAAAACTCATTAATTAGAATTAAAAATGAACTTAAAACAATATAAAAAAATTGCAATATTAAACAATATAAAAAACAGTAAAAAAATAGTAAAATATTACTAATTGTCTTTATGTAGAAAGTGTGTGATTGTGTGTTAAAACAAACTCAAGAAATTTTAAACAATTTTAATTTAAAAATAGAAACTGCTGATGATTTAAAATCAATTGAAGAAATTAAAAAAGAATTTTTAGGTAAGAATTCTCCTTTAAATTCAATTTTAAAATCAATTAAAGATATAAACAAAGAAGAAAAACAAGAAATAGGAAAATTAGCTAATGAAATTAGAAATGTAATCATTTCTAAGATTGAATTAAAATCTGAAAAGCTTAAAAAAATAGCATTATTAGAACAATTAGAAAAAGAAAAAATAGATGTAAGTTTAAATTCTAATAATTTTAAATTCGGTACAAAACACCCATTAAATATAGTTATTGAAGAAATTAGCGATATTTTTACTGAAATTGGTTATGAAATGGTTAGTGGTACTGAAATTGAAGAAGATTTTTATAATTTCCAATTATTAAATTTACCTTTAGGTCATCCAGCAAGAGATATGCAAGACACTTTCTATTTAAATCAAAGTACAGTGTTAAGAACTCATTGTACAAATATGACTTCTAGAATGTTATCTAAACTTGCAGAAAGCAAAACTGATGATAAAAATTTAGCAATTATTAGTTATGGTAATGTTTATAGACGTGATGATGATGACGCAACTCATTCTCACCAATTTATGCAAATTGATGGATTTATGGTTGGAGAAAAAATTAGTTTTGCTAACTTAAAATGAATTTTAAAATATATGTGCCAAAGATTATTTGATAAATCAGTAACAATTAGAATGCGTCCTAGTTATTTCCCTTTCACCGAGCCTAGTGTTGAAGTTGACATAAGTTGTTTTAAATGTAAATCAACAGGTTGTGGAATTTGTAAATATTCTGGATGAATTGAAATTTTAGGTGCTGGAATGATTAACCAACAAGTTATGCAACTAAATGGATTAGATCCTACAACTACAACAGGATTAGCTTTTGGAATAGGTATTGAAAGAATTTGTATGTTAAAATTTGGTATTTCAAATATTCGTGATTTTTATGAAAACAATGTTAAATTCTTAGATCAATTTTTATTTTATTCAGAATAGGAGGAACACAAAGTGATTATTACTAGAAAATGATTAGAACAATTTTTAAATTTAAATGATATTTCAAATGATCAAATTAGTGTTGCTCTTAACTCTTTAGGATTTGAAGTTGAACAAACTGTTGATTTTGATGCATTAAATAGTGAGTTGTTAGTAGGATATGTTGAAGAATCAGTCAAAGTTCCAGACACACATTTGAAAACTAACAAAATTAAAATTAGTAAAAACAAAACATTAGATATCATATGTGGTGCTGAAAATATTGATAAAGATCAATATGTCATTGTTGCTCCGGTTGGATCAACTATTAGCAATGGATTAACATTAACTGAAAGAGAAATTAGAGGTCATCTTTCTCAAGGAATGGTTTGTGCTTTAAATGAGATCGGAATCCCAACTAGTTCTTTAACTGAAACAGAATCTAAAAATATTTACAACATTAATTCAGATAATATTGATTTAAATTCTAGATCAACTCAATCAGCAAAACAACTTATTAATTTGGATGATTACATATGAGAAGTTGATTTAACTTTAAATAGAAGTGATTGTTTAGCTAGTTTTCAATTATTAAAAGAAATTGCTAACTACTTTAATTTAGAAATTAATAATTTAAATAATAACTTCAATAACTTTGTTAAAAATGATTCAAAATTAACAATCAAAGTTGATGAAGATATTAAAGACTTAGTTAAAACTATAGCTTTTTCTGAATATCAATTAAATGATTTAGTTAAATTAAATTCAAAAGATGATATTTGATTAAAATTAAATAACACTAAAACTAGTGATTCAATTATAGAAAATTTAGCTTTAAAAACAGCTATTCAAACCGCTCAAGCCTTAATAGTTATTGATAAAGATAAGTTGTTAAAAAATAATAATTTAGAAATAAAACAAATTACTAGAGATGATGATAGTAAAGTTTTAGCATTAACTGCAAAAAACGAACTAGTTAACATTATAGGTTTAGAAGTTGAAGATAAATTTAAAGTTGATAGTAACACTAAAAATATCATTGTTTTAATGTTAAATATAGATACTGTTGCTATGAGAAACCAACAAAAAACATTAAACATTTCAACAATTGCTCTACAAAGATATATAAAACCAATCAATCCTAACTTATTTGAATTAGCTAATTTAACTTTTGCAAATGAATTAGAAAAATACAATTTAATTCAAAAAGCAACTCAAGTTGTTGAAGTTAAAAAAACATTTACAGATAACACTAGATTTAACGTTGAATTAGAAAAGATTAATGATTTATTAGGACTAAATTTAACTATTGAACAAATCAAATCATTATTTAAAACTTTAGATTTTACTGTTAATTCTAATGAGAATAATTTAACTTTTGATATTGATGTTAACCGAGTTGATATTTATTCAGTTAATGATATTTGTGAAGAGATTGCTAGATTGTATGGATATGATAATATTGTTGAGCAACCAATTTATTTTAAAACTATACAAAAAGCTAAAAAAACTAATCTAAAATTAGAAAATAAATTAATTAATTATTTAATTGGATTAGGATTTAATAATACTAAAACTTATTCACTAGAAAACTTTGATTTAACAAATCATTGAAATTTATTTGATATTAAAAATCTAATAACTTTAGAAAAACCTTTATCAAAATTACGCGATACTTATAGAACTAATTTAAGTAAATCACTAATCGATGTAGCTATTTATAATTCAGTAAATAATAATAAACAATTAAAATTATTTGAAATAGCTGATATTTATGCATTTAATAATTTTAAACAAAGAAATTTAGTCTTTTTAACAACTTCAAATATTTATGAAGACAAATTATCAAATAATCAAATCAATGCTGATTTCTACTACAATAAATCTATTTTAGAAGCAATCTTTAGATTTTATAATTTAGACTTAAATAAATTAGATTATCAAGTTAATAATCAAGTTATAGATGAAATTCATCCATTTATTAATGCAACTGTTAAATATGATGATCAATTACTAGGATTTATTTATAGATTAAACCCAGGTTATGAGAAGAGTAAAAAAATGGATAAAACAATTGTTGTTGAAATTAACTTAGATAAATTAAATGAATTATCAAATAAACAAATTCAAATAAATGAATTATCAAAATTCCAAAGTTCAAAACGTGACTTTTCAATCGAATTAGATAATAATGCTAAATATAGTGATTTTATTAAAAAAATATTAGATGGTGCAAACTATATTACTAATGTTGAAGTTATCGATCAATATATTGATGAAAAATTAAACCAATTAAATAAAAAATCTTTAACTTTACAAATTACTTTCAACGGTTTAGATCACCAATTAACTGAACAAGAAATCAACGATCAATGTCAAGTTATTATTAATAATTTAAATAATTTAAATATAACAATAAGATAATGAAATTAAGTTTTACAAAACAACAATTATCTAAAAATAAACACCAAGAATTAAAAGGTGATTTAGATAATTTAAATAACGTAGTTTGTACTAATTCATTAGTAAAATCTATTGATTATGTTAATTTTGATATTGATTTAGATTATATTGAATCTATTGAATCAGTTAGAGTAACTGGAGTTATTAACTTTAGTCTAACAGCAATTGATGCAAGAACTGGAAAAGAAATTAAATATAGTAATTATATTGATTGAGATGATGAGTATAGTTTTAATAAAGACATTGACTCAACTAATAATATTATTCTAAAAAATGAATTTGATTTGTTTAATTATATTATTGAACAGATAAATATAAATTTACCTTTCAATTTATCGTTAACTAATGATATAATTAACAAGGACGGTTTTGGATGAACTTTATTAAGTGAAGAGAATTTCGAAACTGAAAATCAAAATAAAGTTGATCCAAGATGAGAAAAACTTGATGAATTTATTATAAATAAAGACAAAAATAATTAATAAGGGGGTGTACTAACATGGCAGTACCATTTAGAAAGACAAGTAAATCTGCAAAAAACAAAAGAAGAAGTCATTTAGCTTTAGTTTCTTCAGCTATCGTGTCATGTACTAACTGTGGGGCTATGATAAAACCTCACCGTGTATGTAGAGAATGTGGATTCTACAAACAAAAAGAAGTTAAAGTTGTTTCAGCTTAATAAAAATACTAAGAGATCATTAGATCTCTTTTTTATAATGTTTGTTGTCTTTTAAACTATATTTTTAAGTGATATATTAATATTGTAAAAAATCTTTTAATTAATTTAGATAAATAATAGTCCTACATTATTAGGTATAATAAAAATTAAGAAATGAATAACTAGAAAAGTTTTGGGAGGCAGTCTTTAATGCAAGAACATATACCGGTTTTATTAAAAGAAAGTATAGAATATCTAAATATTAAACCTGATGGTGTTTATGTTGACTGTACTTTAGGACGAGCAGGACATTCTAGTGAGATATTAAAAAAACTTTCAGACAAAGGAATGTTATATTGTTTTGATCAAGACAAACAAGCTATAGAAAAAAGTGAAGATAAATTAAAAAAAATAGGAAATAACTTTAAAATTATTGAATCTAATTTTAATAATATTTCTATGCAATTAGCTTTAAATAATGTTTTTAGTGTTGATGGAATATTATATGATTTAGGAGTATCTTCACCTCAATTTGATATAGCTGAACGTGGATTTAGTTATAGATTTGATGGTCCATTGGATATGAGAATGGATCGAGAAAATAATAAATTAACAGCCGATGAAATTGTTAATACTTATTCTGAAAATCAAATAGCAGATATTTTGTTTAGATATGGTGATGAGTTAAATGCTAGAAAAATAGCAAAACAAATTATTAATTCTAGACCTATAACTTCAACTTTACAATTAGTTGAAGTTATTAAAAAAGCATTATCTCAAAAAGTGTTAAAGCAACAAAAACATCCTGCTAAAAAATCATTTCAAGCTTTAAGAATTTATGTAAATAACGAGCTAAATGCTTTACAAGATTCAATTACTCAAGCGTTAGAATTGTTAAACAGTAAAGCAAGAATATGTGTAATAACATTTCACTCATTAGAAGAAAAAATAGTTAAAAATTCATTTAATAGTGTTACAAATTATAAACAAGAACAAATACTATCTAGTCTACCAATTAATGTCGAATCAAATTCAAATTATAGATTGATTGTTAAAAAACCTATTAAACCAACAAATGAAGAATTACAAAACAATAAAAGAAGTCATAGTGCTAAACTTTGAGTAATTGAAAAAAAATAAGAGGTTAGTATGAATAAAGAAACCGGTTTATTTCCTATTGTTGAAATACGTCATCATTCAATTAAATTTGAAGTAATTAGATTTTATAAAAATCAAGTTGTTGTTGTTTATGAAAATACATATTATGGTGATGGAGCTGAAATTTTAACTAGTCAAGGTTTTGTTAAAGAACCACATATTGTGAGTAAATTTTTAGAACAAAATTTCAATATAATCGAACTAAAATTTAAAAATTTAAAATTAAGAGATGTAGGTTTAGTTTTACCTAACAATATTTCAATTATTAGAAAAACTATACATTGTTATTTAACTCAACAAGATATGTGAAAATTAAAAAACTCAGTTTCACTAAACTTAGTTATAAAAAAATCAGCTAAATTACATGATCCAAATAAAATATCTTCAAACACTAAAATTTTAGATAATAAAATATTTGAATTACTCATTGATAATCACAAAGTTGATTTGAATAATTTAGATAATATCGATCTTAATAGAAAAGATATAACAATAGATTCTTCGATTATTACAATCGATAAAACATTATATGAATCACATGAAAAAACTCTTACTAAAATTGGTAAAAAAGTTTTATGAGCAAAACCTAAAATTTTTGCTTTACATGAAATGGTATTAGATAATAAAAACCCTTTAAAAGTTATTGTTGATTGAAGGTATAATGAAATTGAAATAGGACTATTTAAACATAATATTTTAAGTAAAATTGTCAGAATACCATTTGGTGTAGAAAAAATATTGTATGAAGTAAGTCAATTTATGGATATTGATTTAAATTTAGCTTCTAAATATGTTTTTAATAATATTGATTTTGGTTCTGATAATTTAAATGATATTAAAGTGTTTAGTAGATGAAATAAAAAAACAAAAAGTTTAGATATTGTTACAGCTGATAAATTAAAAAAAGTAGTAAATGATAAAATTATAGAAATGTATCAAGAAATAAAAGATTCTATAATAGATTCAACTTCAGAAGAATACGATATTTATAACTTTGGATCAATTTCAAATATCCCTGGAGTCAAAAGTTTAGTGTGTTTAACAAATAGAGATTATATTTGTAGTCAAAACTGAATAGGTGATTTTATTATGGGTGGAGATTCTTGTTCATTAATAGGTCTAGCAACATTTGCTAATAGAAATATTGCTAATAATACTGATGAATTATACCTAAATGAAGACGAAAGAACGCTATAAACAACCACAATAATAGATAAATATTTTGAAAATAAAAACAAGAGCACTTAAATTTAATAAAATATAAAGTAAGAAAATACTTTTACAGTCTATAAGAAAAGGAAGGTTTTAAAAATGGAAAATAGATTTAATCGAGTTGCGAAAATTAAAGTAATTGGTGTTGGTGGAGGAGGAAACAACGCCATTAATAGAATGTATAATGAAAATGTTCAAGGTGTTGAATTCTTTGTTGCAAACACAGACGCACAAGTTTTACAATCATCTCCAGTTCCAAATAAAATTATTTTAGGAGAACAAACAACTAAAGGTTTAGGAGCGGGAGGAAATCCAGAAATTGGAAAAGCAGCAGCTTTAGAAACTGAAGAAGAAATCAGAGAGATATTACAAGGTGCTGATTTAATTTTTGTTGCTGCAGGTATGGGTGGAGGAACAGGTACTGGTGCTACTCCTGTAATTGCTAAAATTGCTCAAGAATTAGGAGCACTAGTTATAGCAGTTGTTACAAAACCATTCTTATTCGAAGGAAAACACCGTATGAATAATGCAACAAGTGGACTTGAAGAATTGAAAAAACACGTTGATTCAATGATTGTAATTTCTAATAACAAATTATTAGAATTCATTGGAGGAATTCCAATTCAAGATTCATTTAAAGAAACAGATGCTATTCTAAAACAAGGTGTTCAAACAATTACTGATTTAATCGCAGTTCCAGCAATTATTAACTTAGATTTTGCTGATATTAAAAATGTTATGACTAAAAAAGGTAATGCATTATTTGGAATAGGAATTGCATCAGGAAAAGAAAAAGCAACTGAAGCAGCTAAAAAAGCTATGTCTTCTTCATTATTAGAAGCTTCAATTTCTGGTGCTCAAGATATTATTGTTAATATTACTGGTGGAAGCACAGTTAGCTTAAATGATGCTTATGATGCAGTTGATGTAATTACTCAAGCAACCAATAATAAAGATTTAAACATTATTTTTGGTATGGCAATTAATGATGACTTAACTGAAAATGATGAAATTATTGTTACAGTTATTGCCACAGGATTTACACCAAATCAACAAAATGAACCAGCAAAAAAACCTGCAAGTGAATATTATAGATCAACAAACATAGAATCTATTATCGATAAAAATGAAGAAAAAGAATATGAAGAAATTTTAGAAGATCAAAGCACAACTTTTGCAACAATTGATGATGAAGATGATTTCCCAACATTCTTAAGATAAGGAGAATAATATGTGATTTAAAAAAAAGAAAAATCAAAAAGTAGAAGTAACTACTAATATTGAATTCCCAACTTCATCATTTGATCAGAATTTATATGAATCAGATAATAGTTTGAGTGAAAATAAACAATTAAAATTTATAGCTTTTGATTCTAATCAAAACAACGATACTGAAAAGCTTGATAATAAAATCAAATCTATTGAAGAAAATGCAAACTTAGCTTCTTTTCAAAATATATCAGCAAAAACTAATGTAATTGCTCCTGTTAGTTTTTCTGAAGTTCAAAAAATAACAGATTTATTATTAAAAGATAAAGTTGTATTTGTAGATCTAAAAAAACTTGATCTAGAAGATAAAAAACGTTTTAAGAACTTTATAGCAGGTGTGTTATATGTAAAAAACGGTGAATACACTAGATTACACGAAATGATTTATAAGTTTACAATTAAAAATTAGCGTTTTTGAAACGCTTTTTATTTTACTTTCTAACAAAAGAAAAGAATATGTAATTGTTTATTAGTTTATTTAAAAATCAATACTGGTTTTTTGATAAAGAGTTAATATTTTAAAATTTTTAACTTGTTATACTAATATTGGTTGATAATTTTATAAAAATAATATCTTTATACTATTTTAAAAATAGCAATTAAAATGATATAAAAATTATATAGAGATATAAAAAGGAGAAAGCATATGAAAATTGATGAAAAAGATTTAATAAATAATTATTTTCCAGAAGCTTTAGAAGAAACTAAAAAACTTATCTCAATACCTTCTTTTTTAACAGAGCCACAAGAAAATGCTCCATATGGTAAAGCAACAAAAGAAGTTTTAGAATATACTATTGATTTAGCTAATAAATTAGGTTTTAAAACTTTTAAAGATTCTCAAAATAGATACGGATTTTTAGATTATGGTGATGGAGAAAAAACTTTTGTTATTTTATGTCACTTAGATGTTGTTCCACCTGGAAATATTGATCAATGAGTTACAAATCCATTTGAACCAATTGAACAAGATGGAAAACTAATTGGTAGAGGTTCATTTGATGATAAAGGACCTACTATGATGAACTTATATGCATTGAAATATTTAAAAGATCAAGGATATAAGTCTGATAAATATAAAATAAGAATGATTTTTGGTCTTACTGAAGAAACAACTTGAGATTCAATTAAAGCATATGTTGCTGATCATGGTGTTGGAGATGCAGGTTATGTTCCTGATGGAGAATTTCCAGTAGTTTATGCTGAAAAATGAATTGTAGATTTAAATATTAAAACAAAAGTAAAAACCGATATTGAAATCAAAGGTGGATCTGCATTTAACGTAATATGTGATACTGTTACTTATAAAGGTCCTAAAATAGAAGAAATTTCACAATGATTGACTGAGAATGAAATTTCTAATTCAGTAGTTAAGAAAAAACTAGTAGTTCAAGGAAAAGCAGGACATGGTAGTATGCCATGAGTTGGAGTTAATGCTGCAACTTGATTATCAAAAGCAATGTGTGAAAATGATGTTCATCACCCTATAACTGATTTTTTAGCAAAAGATGTTCATTTAGATTTTAGTTTATCAAATGTATTTGGAGATATTACAGATGAAACTGGAGCATTAACTCAAAACTTAGGAATAATAAATATTAAAAGTGAAACTTCAACAGCAAGTTTTAACTTCAGAGTTCCAGTGTTTACAGAACCAAAACAAATATTTATTCCAACATTAACTGATTATTTAGAAAATTTAAATATCTCAACAGAAGTTGTAGCAATTGAAGATAGTGTTTATGTTCCAAAAGAATCAGATTTAATTAAAAAAATAATGAAAGTATATCAAGAAGTTACTGGTGATTTAGAGTCTAAACCAATAGCTATTGGTGGTGGAACTTATGCAAAATCAATGCCAAACGTTGTAGCTTTTGGAGCTGAATTTGATATCGAAGAATCAACAATGCATGCATACAATGAATATGTATGAATTGAAGATCTGAAAAAAATGCTAGAAATTTATACAAAAGCAATTGTATTATTAACTGAATAATAACAAGAACCGTAAGGTTCTTTTTAATTTAAAACATCATTAAAGTTACGATTTAAAATTAAAATTCTTAAAATCATAAAAAAATGGTAGAATTAAATAGTTGATATATTTTTTAAAAATTAATCAATACAAAAATAAGGATTCATTTTCCTAGTGCTCAAATTTAATAAAAAGAGTGGGAAATGTTCGAATTATTTTGAAGAACTAACAAATATTTAAAAGAAAGGTATAAAAACATGGCAAAAGAAATTACAAGAGAAGAATTATCTGCAGCCGGTGTTCAATACGGTCACCAAACTAAAAGATGAAACCCTAAAATGGCTCCATTTATTTACGGAGTAAAAAACAAAAATCACATTATTGATTTAGAAAAAACTGTAAGTCAATTAGCAGTTGCTCAAAAATTATTAGAAAACTTAGGTTCAAAACAACAAAAAGTTTTATTTGTTGGAACAAAACGTTCAGGTAAAAACGCTGTTAAAGAAGCTGCTTTAAGAAGTGGAAACTTCTACATTAACAACAGATGATTAGGTGGAACCTTAACTAACTTAAAAACTATCTTAATCAGAATTAAAGCTTTATGAGAAATCGAAGAAGAAGAGAAAAAAGGACGTTTAGCTTTAAGACCAAAAAAAGAACAAATTAAAATCTTAAAAGAAAAAGCTAAATTAGAAAAAGCATTAGGTGGAATTAAACAAATGCACAAATTACCAGCTGCATTAGTTGTTGTTGATCCAAAAGGTGATGAAATCGCTGTTCACGAAGCTAGAAAATTAAACATTCCAGTTATCGCAATTTGTGACACAAACGCAGATCCAGATATGGTAACAATCGCAATTCCAGGAAACGATGATTTACAAGAATCAGTAAACATTATTGTTAATACTTTAGTTGAAGCTTACGCAGAAGGAGCACAAATCAAAATGACTCCTTCAGTATTAAAAACTGTTGCTCCAAAAAGAGAACCAAGAGTTGAAAGACAAGCAAAAGTTGAAGCTAATGTTGAAGCAAAAGTTGAAGCAGTTTCAACTGAAAAAGAAGCAAAATAATTAAATAAATATAAAGGAGAAAAAACATGGCAGTAGATGCAAAATTAATTAAAGAATTACGTGAAATCACTCAAGCAGGAATGATGGACTGTAAAAAAGCTTTAGAAGCTACAAATGGTGTTGTTGATGATGCTATTGTTTGATTAAGAGAAAACGGATTAGCTAAAGCAGCTAAAAAAACTGATCGTGTTGCTGCTGAAGGTGTTGTTTTTGCAAAAGAAAACGAAAATAAAGCAGTCATTTTAGAAATTAACTCAGAAACTGATTTCGTTGCTAAAAACGAAAAATTCACTATATTAGTTGATCAAATCGCTGATGCTCTATTAAATTCAAATGCTAAAACACTTGAAGAAGGATTAGCAGGTGTTATGAACGATGGACAAACTATTGAACAAAGTTTAGTAGCAGCAACTGCAACAATTGGTGAAAAAATTGTTTTAAGAAGATTTTCATTAGTTGAAAAAGGTTCAAACAAAATTGCTATTTACAACCACGCAAACAAACGTGTTTCTACATTATTAGTATTTAATGGAGACATTGATCAAGCTGATGCTTACAACGTTTCAATGCACGTAGCAGCTATGGCTCCAAAATACATTAGTATGGCTCAAATTCCAGCTGAATTCAAAGAAGCAGAATCCCACATTATCAAAGAACAATCTAAAGAAGATCCTAAATTAGTTGGTAAACCAGAACAAGTTTTACAAAACATTTTAAACGGAAAATTATCAAAACGTTTAGCTGAAGTTAGCTTATTAGACCAAGCATTCGTTGTTGATGAGAGCTTTAAAGTTGGAGATTTCTTATCAAAAAACAAAACTGATCTAGTTGAAATGATTAGATACGAAGTTGGAGAAGGAATCGAAAAAGTTGTTGTTGACTTTGCAAAAGAAGTTGCAGCTCAATTAAACTAGGAGAATAATTATGTTTGACAGCGAAAAATACTTATCAGTTATTTCCATATTTTTAATTTGTTTTAGTTTGGTTATATCTGGAATTATTACGTATTATCTTTATAATTTTTTAAAACAAAAAGCAATAGCAAGTAAAATTAGAAAATCTATGTTTGGAATTATATTTTCAATTATAGGTGTAGGTTTTATATTTGCTTTAGCTGGTACAATTATATATCAAACTTCTAATAATGATTTATCTGGAAAAATTCAAAAGTATTTGATAGCTACAAATGTTATTTCATTCTCATTAATATTAATTGCAATTGCAGTATTATTTACATTTGTTCATAACATTGCAATTAAATTAACAGATGACTCTATTTTATATCTAGGTGAAAAAATAAATTATAGTGATATTGCTAAAATAATTATCGATCCATCAAATGGGAATTTATATATTAATTACAAAGTACCTAGAACTTATAAAAGAATAAGATATATTTCAAATTGTAGTTTCAAAAAATTAATTATCGATAATGCAAGTAAACTAAACTTAGAGATTATAAATGATGATGCAAATAAATACTTTGAAAAATTAACAGGAAAAAATTAATTAAAAGATTTATAAGATAGCAACTTTAAGTTGCTATTTTTTTATGCATAAATAACCAATCAGCCCCCATTTAAAAACTAAAAAATGTAAAAATTTACTATTTAATGTAAAAATATTTACATATTATTGTAAATTTTTACAATAACAATTAAATAAAAAAGTTTTAGTCTAATACTATATATTTAATAAATCAGCAAGGTTTTGAACGTATTTCAACATCTTGCTTTTCTTTCATTCTTCACCACTTATCTGTTCCATTTTATAACTTCTTAAATATTCTATTATTTGTTTGAAAGAATAATTTTTGTGCAAGTCCAATTTAATAAATTGGTTCTTAACACGTGTTCCAATTATTAATGATAAGTAGTTTATAAATTCAGTTGTATAAACTTTCATTTCAGAATGAACTCTGGTTTTTGATAATTCTAAAATGTTTTTGTAAAAATTGAACATTTCTTCAATCTCTCATCTTTGATCATAAAGTGTGTATACATCTTCTAAACTCAAATCTACATTTGATTCAAAAGCAATTGTTCCAAAATATTCTTCTTCTTTTTTGAATTCAGAAATATCAAAATTATCTTTTCTCAAATGTCTTTGATACCTACCAATACTTTCTTTTCCAGCAATTTCTAAGTCTTTAAATAAATAGTAAAATTT
>NZ_LFYS01000042.1 GCF_001199495.1 Mycoplasma sp. HU2014
TTTTATGAATTGGATGTAGCAAAAATAAATGAAGATGAAAAATACGATGGATATTATGTTTATGAAACAAATAGAACTGATTTATCTGTAGTTGATATTGTAAATTTATATTCAAAACAGTGACAAATTGAATCTAATTTTAAAACGTTAAAAGGTAAATTGTCACTTCGTCCAATGTATCTATCAACATGAAATCATATTGTTGGATATATTTGTTTATGTTTTGTATCTTTAGTGTTTTTAAATTATGTAGTTTACCTTTTGAATTCTAGATTAGGATTACAAGGTAAAAATAGAATTACTGAACATAAAATGATTAACGTTATTAAAGATGTCAAAGAAATTGAGGTATTTGTAAACAAACAAAAAACAGAAACAATACAAGTGTTTAATGATGAGTTAAAAGAAAGTTGAGATACTTATCACACTCTTTTAGAAGTTTTAAAAAAATAACAGTCGACTTATAAATTTAGGTTTATAAGTTTAAACTGTTATTTTTATGCTTAAAGTGGGAAACGTAGGAACTAGTAAAATAAAAAGACTCTTTAGAGTCTTTTTATTGATATATTACTTGTTGTTTTCTTCTTCTCTTTGTTTAATAAGTTTTTCTCTGTCAGAAAATATTCTTATAAAATAATTTATTCTTAATAATTCATAATTAGCTATTAAATTAAGCATTGTTGATAGATCGTTTTTACAATAATAATCATCAAAAGCTTGATAATATAGATTTCTATTTATATATTTAATATTTATTGGATAATAACCATTTTTCATTAATTCAAAATTAATTAAAAGTCTTCCTGTTCGTCCATTACCATCAATAAAAGGATGAATTGCTTCAAAATCTAAGTGAAACTTTGCAATCTTTTTGATTATGTGTTCAATTGAATTGTTATATCAATCTAATAATTGTTGTATTTTTGTTTGTATCATATAAACATTAGCAACATCGTGCTTAGAATCAGAAATAACTACAGGAACATTTCTATAAACACCAGCATTTCTTCAATCATGAATTAAAACTAAATTATGTATTTTTTTGATTTCATCTTCAGTTAATAGGCTATGTTTATTTTCAATCAAATCAAGAATATATTCAAATGCTTGTTTATGTCCAATTATATCTAAATGCTCTTGTAAAGGTTTGTTATCAATTACCATTCCTTTAAAAATTAAATAAACTTCTCTTAAACTTAATGTATTTCCCTCAATAGCATTACTATTATAAGCATATTCAATAGCGAAATCTTTATTAATACAATTAAGTTCGTGTTCTTCAAAAGCAGTAAAAGATTTGATTATTTTCATTCTTTTATCAATTAACTCTAATAAATCAACACCAACTAAATCTAAAGGATTATCTAAGTCCATCGGTATTTTATATTCGTTGTCTTCTTTGATAAATCCATATATTTTATTTTGATTAATTAAATTTAATATATCTTGTTCTGAAATGTTTCATTTTTCACTAGTTTGTTTAATTGTTAAATACATAATTTACTCCTTTTGTTTTTTATAATATATTGCCTGATTTTTATAAAAAGAAAAAGACAACGTTGTCTTTTTTAGTCTTTATGAAAATCGTGGTTTGGATCTATTTTAGTTATTACAAAGTAGTTGTCTTGATTAAAATAACCAAATAATCTAAATTTTGACACGTTTTTACCCAAATGAATTTCTTTAACAAATTCATCTTTTATTGTAACGTTTTTAAAAACCTCACCTTTAGTTCTTAAAAATAATTTTTCTACTTGTGAAATGGTCATATTTTCTTTAAAAATTGAATATATAAACGCCTGGAATTCCTTAAGACCCTCTCTTTTTAAAGATTTAAAATCAAAGTCATTATCTAATTTGTGTTGAATTGCAATTTTAAAAGTGACATCTTTATTTAAAATTAGATTATTATGTAACCTTTGGTTAACACCTATATTTTTAGTTAATTCTTTATTTTTTCTCTCTTTCAAATTAATCATCACCTATATAATAAAAAATTCCCAATTTTGGACACTATATAATTTTAATAATTTACTAAAAAATTCTTATTTTCGTCCATTAAATACATTAAAATATCTAAAAAATTAAATTTTCTTAAATCTAGAGCTAAAAAAGCTCTATTTTTTGTTCTAATTTTATTTAAAAAAAGTTTAAAAAACTAAAAATAGGTGGTAAAATAAATATATATGTATAGTGTTTAACACATAAAAAAGGAGATATAAAAATGGCCATTCCTAAAGACATATTAGAAATTCCAAGACCATCTAGTACCAGAGTAAAAGCAACCACAAAAGAAGGTGTTTATAATGTTATAAAAAGAACATCAATAAGAAAAAATGGAAAAATTATTCCTGTTGAAAAAGGAGTTATTGGGAAGATTATCAATGGTGTTTATCAAAGTATTGAAAAACAAACATATGAAGTAGACGTTAAATCATATGGTCTATTTGCACTAAATGAAAAATTAAACAATCATATCTTTAGAGAACTTTTAAATT
>NZ_LFYS01000043.1 GCF_001199495.1 Mycoplasma sp. HU2014
TGTAGATGGAAAGTATTATTTTTGTTATAGGTCAACTTTAACAGAATTTACTCAGAAGAAAAATTTTATTAGTCGAACTTATAAAAAAGGTGTTTATGATGAAAAAAAACTATTGGAAAAAGAAGATCTTTTTGGACTAATTATTTTTGAATGTAATGGAGATTTAAACATAAAAGATATCTACATCTCATACAAAAAGAGATGAGAAATTGAGTTATTATTTAAGCAATTTAAAAATGTACTAGAACAAAACGAAGGAAATGTTCAGGGAAATTACAGAATAATAGCTACTGAATTTATTAATTTTTTATCATCTATAATGCTTTGCAGAATAAAAAATTACTTACTTGAAAATGGTGTTTTAGAAAATAAAACAATTGGTCAAATTTTTAGATATTTATCAAAAGTAATGAAAAAAAGAAAACCAAGAGTAAGAGAAGAGTGGGATGATGTTGAAACATTAAAATATATTAAAGAACTTATTAAAGTTTTAAAAATATAGTGTCTGAAATTGGGAATTTTTTAATATAAATGCTTTTGTAGTATCTTTTCATATCTTCAGGATTAATTATTTGAGTTGATCTTTCAAATTCAGGAAGACCATTTCGAGCTATTTTTCAAGGATCTTCAGAATGAGTTAAAGCTTCTAGTTCAAAACCTGATTTTTTACCATATGTATACCAAACTGAGTCTAAAAGATTTAATGTTCTTTCATCAAAAATGCTTTCATCAAACTCTTCTTTAGGTATATCGTTTCATAGATAATTTTTATATTCGTTTCAAATCTCAGGAGAAACAGGACCGTGAATTCAAGCTTGAAAACAAGTATCACTTAAAAGACCATCATCAAATAAAGCATAAGATCATGCTTCTGCATAGTAAGTTATTTTTTGAAGTTTTTTATGTGTCATAGCTTCTTTTGATAAAAATCATTTAATAACATCTTTGTAACTATATTTCTTAGTCATATTAATCACCTTTATATGATATTATTTCTATTTAAAGTTTAGCATAAATCACCTACTTTATCATTAAGAGTAAAACAAAGTCTGGAATATCATTAAGAGTAAAACAAAGCTTAATTAATGAAAATGTTTTCATATGTAAAATATAAGTTTTGAAATAATTTAAATATTTAATGTGATATTATAAAAAATAACCGAGAGTTGTTTTTTTATCCAATGAATTGTAAATTTAACATTGCGAATATTTTTAAGTAAGGCTAAAAAGATTGAAACTTCACTCGTGGATTTTTAAAAAAATATCATTTTAGAGAATTTTAAAAAATATTATCATTTTTCTACTTTAGTGTTATAATATTTTAGTTGATAGTTTACCAAAGGTATTATTCATCCCAAATATATCTTTGATAATACATTAATAAATCACAAAAGAGGGAGTTATATCATGATATCAAAACAAGATAAATTAGCTTTAATTAAAGAATTTGGTGGATCAGAAAAAAATACTGGTTTAGCTGAAGTTCAAATCGCAATTCTAACTAAAGAAATCGCTAACATGACTGAACACTTAAAAGTTCACAAAAAAGATGTTCCAACAAGAAGAAGTTTATTAAAAAAAGTTGCTCAAAGAAGACACTTTTTAAATTACTTAGTTAGAAAAGATGTTAACAGATATAAAGCTATTATTGAAAAATTAGGAATTAGAAAATAATTCCAAAAAATTTAAAAAATATCTTGACACTTAGTAATATCTATATTATTATATAAGAGTGTCAATTTAACGCAGGTGTAGTTTAATGGTAGAACTTCAGCCTTCCAAGCTGACTGTGAGGGTTCGATTCCCTTCACCTGCTCCATATGAAAATAACAAACACTAGAATTTACTAGTGTTTTTTTATTTTTTATTTTAAAAAGATATATAATATTAATGTGTGCATGGTGCACGCAAAATGTCATTATTTAAGTTATACAAAAGTTTACCGCATAAATTAACTATACAAACATCATAAAATATAATAAAAAGCAGTTATATTGCATAAAAAATGAGATTTTAATTAAAATATCTCGTTTTTTGTTACAAAAATTAAAAAAAATACTTTAAAATATTACTTAATTATGCTATAATTTAACTATATAATTAACTATATAGGAGGTTAACATGGGAGTACCACTAGAGATACGACAAGTTCCAAGACCAAAGAATACTGTAATTAAAAAATCTGGTTCAAAATGAGCTGTAATTGAAAGGGTTGGTTGTGTAAGAAAAAACGGTTCTAATCAACCAAAAGAGGGTAAAGTGATAGGACACATCATTGATGGTGAGTTTATTAAAAAAGAAGAAATTAAAAAGGAGATTAGCTTTAAATATTATGGTGATTATGAATTGACTAAATCGGTTTCACAAGATATTTTAAGTGATCTAAAAGAAGTTTATACATTAGATTTTGCTAATCACTTGTATACAATTTCATTATTACGTTCTATAAATCCAAAAATCTCATATAGCAACTTAGAAGAAACATACGAAGAATCTTTTATTTCTAATGAATTTCAAAACTTAAAACTAAGTAAAAATAATATTTCTAAATTTCTAAGATCAGTTGGTCTTGATTATGGAAAAGCGCTTTTATTCATTAGAAACAGAGTTAAAAAAATTGATTATGATAACAGAATTGCTATTGATGGGATGTTAAAAAATAATAATAGTAGAATTAATTCTTTAAATGACTTTTCTTTCAAATCAAAAATTAAAAACAGTAAAAACATATCCATTATAGTTGCTTTCAATGTATCAACAAAAGATGTAATTTGTTCTCTTCCATACCCCGGAAATTGTGTAGATGTCACTAGTTTTCCTGATTTCTTAGAAAAAACAGGTATAACAAAAGGAATTATAATTGGTGACAAAGCAATGAATAATGAGTATTTTGGAAACGTTGGTTTTATACATCCTTTAAAAAGATCCTCAAAAATTTTAGATAAAATTGATGCTTATAATATGTCAGAAAAACTTGACGATAAAGAGAATCCGACATGATATAAAAAAGTATTTTATGAAGACAAATATTATTATTGTTTTAGAGATGTTAAAAGAGCATTCAAAGAAGAACACGACTTTATGTCAAGCAAAAAATTCTCAAAAGAAAGATATGACAAAATGAAACACAAATTTGGCACTATCGCATATGTTTCTGACCAAGACATAACATGTCAAGAAGCCTTGAATATGTATAAGCAAAGATGGGAAATTGAACTTGTTAATGACTTTTACAAAAACACTTTGGAACTTGATTCAGTTAAAGTTCATGATGATTTAAGTGTTTATGCAGATGAATTTATCAATATGCTTACATTAATTATTGGTTATAGAATTAAAAATAAATTTGAAGAT
>NZ_LFYS01000044.1 GCF_001199495.1 Mycoplasma sp. HU2014
AGACAAAAATTGACAAGTTAAACAGGAAATTGTTAAAAGTTTTAGCTATCTAGAAGACTAATGAGATCAAAATGAAAGAACAAACACAATAAAATCACTAATGATAGATCTTGAATTTGATAAAATTTTGAACTCTATAAGATTTAAATAACAATTGAAAAGTTGTTGCACTCTTTAATTTAGCACAACAACTGTAAAACTCGGGGACAAAAAGATGAAATTTTAGCTGAATGAAAAGAAAAAGGTTTAGGACAAGCTTAATAGAAAAAATGAGTTTAGTATTAACTGAACTCATTTTTAATTAGTAATACTAAAAAATGATAGACAAATTATTTATAATAATATATAGTAAGTAGAATTTGGTGAGTAAGATGACTAACTTAAGATGAGATTTATACATCGTTAATCCAATAATTATCATTATAGGTTTAGTTTTGGCACAATTAATATCTCATAAAAATAAAACATCTAGAAAAAAGAGATTGTTTTTTATTGAAATGGGTTTATTTTGAATTGCTATTACTTTTTTAATAAAAATAAATTCAGATGCTTTTAACGCATTAAATAGTTTGCATTTATCTCCTACTCCAGTTTTAGTATCATTTGCTTTTATTGGAAGTTATATAGTTTTTGCGGCAATATTAAATCCAATTGCTGTTAAGTGAACTTTTTGATTAAGACAAAGAAGAATCTGAATATGAATATCTAATTTAGCTTGTTTTTTTGCTACATTAACAGGTTTTTTAATCTCAACTCCAAATCCCTTAAATGTGATTATTCTTTCTATTTTAGTAGGGGTTGCAATATCGTCTAAGACAATTTACTTTTTATTTTGCAATGAACAATATCATGAAAAATTATTTCCAATAATTACTTCAATAAAATGTGGTATGGTTATTACTTTTGCTTCATTTATAGCAACTGAAATTTATTCATTAATTATAGCTAAGACAAATACTTTTAATGCTTATGGAACAACTTCATTGTTTGTAATTGGATTAATTTGTTTAATTTTATCTTTTGCAATTTCATCGGTAATAAAAGAAAGAAGACAAAATGTTCATAAACATGATGATGAAATTTTAGAATCAGTTCAAAAAGTAAATAAAAAAGTTATCATTTGATTAATGGTAATTGGATTTTTAATTGGGATTATTAATGCTTTAATTAAAACTCCTTTATTTGAAATGTATGTTGTAGCTGTCACTAAATTAGAATATCAAGATAATGCAAATGCTTTAATCTTTTTAAAAACTTATAATTTATTCTTTCTTTTAGGTCAAATTGTTTTAGCTTATATTTTTTACAAATTTATAATTATTAAAATCGGTATTATTAAATCAATTTCTTTATTAACTGCATTTTTAATGATAGGAGTAGTTTTAATTACTTTTGTTCATAATATTTATTTAATTTTATCTTTAACTTTCTTATTTGGATTAATGTTATTTGTAACTTTTTATATTTGATTTGGAATTGCTTTAATGTGAAACTATCGTGTAAGAAAATCTCCTATTATAGGAATTTATACTAGTTTAGAAGCATTAGGATTTTTAATTCCTTATATTATTGTTAATATTTTAAAAACTTATAATGTAGGATTGTTTAGTCTTTTTAAAGATTATGAAAGTATTTTTAAAGCAGATATAAATAAAAAAGACATATTAGATAATCTTAAAACATTTTTATCTCTTATAAATAATGCTTATTATGTTAACTGTTCTTTATTATTTGTTTTTATGGGAATTTATTTAGTAATTGTAATTTGAATAGGTCCTAAAATAATTGCCGAATATAATGATTTAGATGGATTTAGAGTTAAATTATTAACTATTACAAGAAAAAATACTGAATATAAAATGAATACTAGATTGGTAAGAGAATAATATGAAATTATTAAAACATCAAAATTTATTAGAAATAGAAACTAAAGATATTAATTTTAAAATAGCTAAAGATTTTATTAATTATTGAAATAATCATTACAAATTAGATTTTTCAAATGATCAAATTGAATTTCTAATTCAAATCATTAAAGCAACAACAAGTTTAAATAATAGAATTAGTGTTGATCAATCTGATTTATTTAGCATTTTACATACCAATATAAATGATCAATTAAAAACTAGTTTTTATGAAGCAATGAATTTTACAATGTTTAGAGAACTTAATTATTATTTACAAGAAACCCGAATGTATAAAGAAAATATTGAACAATTATATTTAAAAAAATCTATTACAAATAATGAAATTGATCATTGTAATAAATTAATAAAATGAATTGATAAAAAAGTTTTAGAATTACAAAATTCAATTAATATAGTTTTAAATAATCAAAAATTAAAAGACTCAATTAACTATGATTTATTAACTGAGTTTTATCAAAAACAAGTAGATGAAAAAATCAGAAGATTTAAATGATATCAAAACACTTTTATGATTGTTGTTGATTGTTAAAATGGAGAGAAATATGACTAATCAAGATTTAGATTTAAATATTGTTAAATTAAATAAATTAATTCAAATAGGAAAACAAATTGTTGTAAGTGATCATCAATTAGAAGATATAACTAATTACACTATTAATCTAATTGATAAATTTTTATTAGAAAATAATTTGATAGCTTATTATTTAAATAAAGATTTAAAAAACCAACACCATCAATTAGATATCGCGTTTTCTGAAGATCAAAACCAATTAGATGTTAATAAAATCTATCAATTGATCTATTTATTAAAAAGTTTATTATCTATTTTATTAGCAAAAGATGCTTTTTGTAATTTAAATATTTTTACTCAGATTAAAGCTAATTTATTATTTTATATAAAACAAAGTCTAGAAAATAATTTATATGATGCAAAAACTGATTATTTTGATATTTGAGATAAAGAATATCACCAACAAATAATTATGTTTAATCATTTATATTCAAACTTTAATAAAATGACATTTAATGTTTTATATTTAAACTTAGAATATAATTTAAAACCAATTAATAAATTTCAAAATGATTATAATTTTAGTAAAGATTTTGTGAATTTAAGTTATGTTTTTTATAAAACACGAGGAACTATGAATAGAAGTAATGAGTTTTTTGAATTATTAGATAGATCATCAATTTTTAATCTTTTAGAAAAACTTAAGTTTAACTTAGATAGATTTTATTTAAATAAACAAGAAAATTTAAATATTAGCATTGAAACACAATCTTTATTTATTATTATATGTAGAGTTATGTTACAAATTGAATTTGATTTTAAAGATAATGATGAAATTAATAGATTAATAGAACTAAACACTGATATTTAACAGGAGGATAATATGAAGCGTTGAGATCAAGTTACTATAGATCAATTTTCAGGACCAATTGAATTATTGTGAGCAATGATTAAAGATAAAAAAATCAGTATTGTTAAACTAAGTTTATTAGAAATCATAGATCAATATTTAGCTTATATTAAACAACAACAAACACTAGATATTGAAATAGCTAGTGAATATTTAACAATTGCAGCTCAATTAATTGAAATGAAATCACGTAAATTAATACCAATTACTGATGAAACAGATCAAAATATTCAAGATCATGATTTTGATGATTTAGTTGAACGTATTGAAGAATATAATCAAATTAAAATAGCTACTGATTTTTTTATTAAAAGTCAGAACCAATATTTTGAAACATTATCTAAAAAAAGATCAAAACAAAAGTTTTTAAAAGAAATTGAGTTTCAATCAGATGAAGTTTTATTAGATCCTTTAGATATTGATTTAGATACATTTACTGAAATATTTAAATCAGTTATTAGTAAATCCAAATTTAATGAATATAATGAAGATTTTGATTTTGAAAATGAAATTTATCAAACACTAACTACTCAAACAATATCACCTCAACAAATAGCAACAACTATTATTAATAAAATGAAATCTAATAAAGTTAAAGAATGAACTTTATTTGAATTATTAGATGGTATTGGTTTAAATATTAAAAACATAGTAGCTTGTTTTTTAGCTGTTTTAGATCTAACAAGATATCAAATAATGAATATAAATCAGCGTGATAATAATATTTTTGTAGAGTTTAAAAGAGAAGTTATTGAAGATGAAACTATTATTAATAAACAATTAGAACAATGAGAAAGTGAGAAGAATAATGAATACTAATATTAAAGCTATTATTGAAGGATTATTATTTATATATGGTGATGATGGAATTTCTTTACTTGAGATTCAAGATGTTTTAGATACTATAAAACCAAATGATATCAAACAAGCTATTATTGATTTAAATAAAAAATACCAAGATGATGAGACTTGTGCTTTATCAATTCAAGTATTTGGAAATCATAAATACCGTATGCAAACAAAACCTGAATTACACGAACATTTTGCTAAATTAGAAAAGCAAGAAAATAATAGAAAACTATCTCAATCAACAATTGAAGTTTTATCTATTATTGCTTATAAAGGACCAATCTCTAAATCACAAATTGATTTTTTAAGAAATAGTGATTCAGCATATCAAATGTATAAATTAAGAGAAAAAAAAATAATTAAAGTTGCTAAAAAAGACGAAAATACTCGTGCAAATTTATATACTATTACTGATAATTTCTTTAAAATCTTTAATCTACAAGGTGGAATCGAAAGTCTACCAACTATTAGTGATGAAGAAATTGATAAATTAATAGAACAACAAGAAATAGAACAAAAACAAGAAAATCAACATTTGTTTGATCAAGTTGAAGATTTTGATATTGAACAGTAACTGATTATAAAATATAATAAATTAATTAATTACTAACAATTCAATAAGCTGAATTATTGGTTTTATAATGGAGGAAATATGAAAGAAAGATTACAAAAAGTAATTGCTTCTAGAGGTTATGCATCAAGACGAGCATCTGAAAAACTAATAACTCAAGGAAGAGTTAAAGTTGATGGAATTGTTGTAACTGAATTAGGAACTAAAGTTGAGCCTAATGCTAAAATAGAAATTAATAATAAAGAAGTTATTTCAGATTCAAATAATGAAAAATACTATTATTTATTTTATAACCCGAGTTTTACAGTTGTTGTGCTAAATTAAAAAGTGCAACAACTTTTTAAGTGCTATTTAAATCTTATAGAGTTCAAAATTTTATCAAATTCAACGTCTGTCATTAGCGATTTTATCGTGTTTGTTTTTTCAAATAGTTGCGATAAAAGTTTAAAATCTTCAACAGTTTGTGAACTATCATTAATTATTTTTGTAGTTGAATAATCCTTTCCATTTTGATCTTGTTTTATTTCAAAACCTTGTTTTTCATCATTTTTGTAAATATAAACAATTCCACCACTTATATTGCTACAAGAGCACATATTAAGTGCTTCGATAATTCTTTCTACACTAAGTTTTCCATTTAATTTATGAAAAATTATTCTAAGTATAACCAGCGAAACATAACATATTAAAATGTGAGCATTTATGTGTTCTTTGGTTCTAACAAACATTGGTCTTGTTGCTAGATCATTTTTTGTTATTCTAAAAGCATCTTCTATTTTTGCTAATCCGTGGTATAAATCACGGATTTTTTTGTGATCATATTCAAGTTCTGAAGTTACAATACAAGAATAACCTGCAAATTTTAAATCTTTTTCCATTTTTTCTACATCAATTATAAGTTGTTTTTTATCAGCTATTTCACCTGTTATTGATGAATAATTTTGTGTTTCTATATATTTTGTGTAGCTATGTGTAAGATTTGCAACCCCATATTTAATTGCATTTTGTGCTTTTAGCACTTTTTCATTAATTTTTCTAATATCTCTTCTTGCTCTTTTTCCATCTCATCAAATTAAAACCTTTTGTTTAACTGTAACCTTTTTGTTATTTTCATCAAAATAAGTAAATGGTTCGATAAATTCTTGGTATTTATAGTCTGAAGAAACTGTTTTATACAATGATTCGTCAAACATTTTTTCATGGTATTTTTTACCTTTTTTACCTTTTAGAATTTGTGAAAATAAGTATCCATCACCATTTTTAACAATAGATTTTATGTTTCCGTTTTCTTGACAGTTTATTCCTTTATCAGCAACTATTACAGTTCGTTCTAAGTTATAATTACTTTTTACTTCATTTAAAACAGGTAAAAGAGTTCTTGAATCTGAAGTATTTCCTGGAAAAATCTTATAGCTTATTGGAATTCCATTCGAATCCATCATAAGTCCCAATTGAACAATTGGAACAACAACATGTTCTTTACTAACTCCACGTTTTAATAAACCTGTAATTTTTTTGTATTGTTTTTCTGTATTACCGTCTTTAATAGAAATTATTTGTTGATCATTTATGATTTTTTTATTAGTTTCAAGTGGAAAAACCTCTTCATAAACATCTGCATCTTCAAAGTCTTTTTCAAAATAAAAATTTGTTGAATCGAAGAATGTTTCAACTGCATTTCTTCCTATTTTTGATGAAATAACCTTATTTAAATGTTTTTGAAGTTCATCTGAGTGCTTATCAATGTAATCTAAGCATCTATAAACGGCATGAATAGGAAAGTTAAGATCTTTATTATAAAAGGATTCTATCTTTTTATATGTAGATCTCTTAGAAGCTGGCGGCATTATTCTTTGCAAAACTAAAAACTTGAAAATTTCATTTATAGAATATGTTGTTTTGTAGTTTAAGGTAGCAAAAAAATCATCTAATTCCAAGAATTGATATACTGCTTCTAAATATTTGTAACCAAAGTTATATGAACTTGAACTTGGATCATCTAAAAATGATTTATCTTTAATTTCGCTAAAAGTTATTCTAGGTCCTTTAAGTGCGTTTTTGTTAAACTCTTCAACCTCTTTTATGAATTTATTTTGATCTAGTTGGTCTTCTAGATAGCCAAAACTTTTAACGATTTCTTGTTTAACTTTTCCGTCTTTGTCTCGATATCCTCTAACAACTCTAAAATATGTCTTAACAGTTCCGTCTTTAAATTTTATCTTATCTCTTTTTATCATAATGACTCCTATAAATATTTTAGCATAACTTTGGAAAAAGTAAATAGGCATAAGAAAAAAGATGAAAAAGCTCTTAAAATCTGAACTTTTCATCTTTTTTATCTATTTGTTAGGACAACAACTGTAAAACTCGGGCAAAAACAAGAAAATCAACATTTGTTTGATCAAGTTGAAGATTTTGATATTGAACAGTAACTGATTATAAAATATAATAAATTAATTAATTACTAACAATTCAATAAGCTGAATTATTGGTTTTATAATGGAGGAAATATGAAAGAAAGATTACAAAAAGTAATTGCTTCTAGAGGTTATGCATCAAGACGAGCATCTGAAAAACTAATAACTCAAGGAAGAGTTAAAGTTGATGGAATTGTTGTAACTGAATTAGGAACTAAAGTTGAGCCTAATGCTAAAATAGAAATTAATAATAAAGAAGTTATTTCAGATTCAAATAATGAAAAATACTATTATTTATTTTATAAACCAAGACTTGTTTTAACTACAATGTATGATCCTAAAAAAAGAAAAACCGTTGCTGATTATTTTAAAGACTTAAATCATAGAGTTTATCCAATTGGAAGATTAGATTATGACGTTAGTGGATTATTAATTATGACTAATGATGGAGAAATGTCTAATTTTATAATGCATCCAAGATATGAATTTTTTAAAACTTATCAAGGAATGTGTTCAGGTCAAGTTTCAAAAAAACAAGTTGCTCAACTAGTTAAAGGGGTAGCTATTGATGAAAATTACTTCACTAAAGCAATTGATGCTAAATTATTAAAATATGATAAAGAAAAAAATATCTCTATTGTTGAATTAACAATTGCTGAAGGTAGAAAACATCACGTTAAAAAGATGTTTGAAGCTGGTGAAATGAATTTAGTTAAACTTATGAGAACTAAAATAGAGTTTTTAGAAATTGGTGATCTAAAACCAGGTGAGTACAGGGAATTAAAACCTAATGAAGTAAAAAAACTTTATGGAATTTATAAGTCAATTAAACAAAAAGATCGCTAATTAATCTATTACAATATAATTAATAACAACTTAGGAGGAAGACAATGAGAATAGCTATTTTTGGTACAGTTGGTGCTGGTAAATCAACAGTTTCAGCTGAAATTAGTAAAAGATTAGGATATGAAATCTTTCCAGAACCAATTGAAGAAAATCCTTATTTTGACGACTATTATAAAGATCTAAAAGCTACAGTTTTTAAAATGCAAATTTATATGTTAACTGCCAGATCAAAACAACTAAAACAAGCACATCAATTAAAAGATATAATTTTTGATAGAACTATTTTAGAAGATCCTATCTTTATGAAGGTTAATTATGATCTAGGAAATGTTAATGAAACTGATTATAAAACTTATATTGATTTTTATGACAATGTTATTTTAGAGAATTTAAAACTTCCAGATGAAAGAGTTAAATTTGATATAGTAATTTATCTAAGAGTTTCAACTGAAACAGCAATTAGAAGAATTGCTCAAAGAGGAAGACCTCAAGAACTTTTAATTGATAATTCTTATTGAGAATTACTAAACAGAGATTATGAAGAGTTCTATAATAAAAATATTTATGATTTTCCTTTCTTTGTAGTTGATGCTGATGAAGAAGATATTAATAAAAAAATGGAAATAATCATGGCTAAATTAGAAGAAGTGGAAAAAGAATTAAAAAGTAAAGGAAAATAAAAATGGGAAGAGCACACGAAGTTAGAGCGGCCTCTATGGCAAAAACAGCTGCTAAAAAATCTGCAGCAAATGGACGTGCAGCAAAAGAAATTTACATGGCTGCAAAACAAGGTGGAACAGATCCAAACTCAAACCTAACATTACGTTCGGTTATTGATAAAGCTAAAGCAAACCAAATACCAAGAGATGTAATTGAAAGAGCTATAAAACGTGTAGCAGGTGGAGATGCTGAAAACTATGTTGCAAACAGATATGAAGGAATGGGTCCTGGAAATGTTGCAATTATTGTTGATGCCTTAACAAGTAACGTTAACCGTGCTGCAGCTTCAATTAGAGAAGTGTTTAATAAAAATCATGGAAATTCTGAAGGAAAAGTAAGTTTTCTATTTGAAGATGCTTCAATCTTTGTATTTAAAAACAAAACTGTTGAAGAAGTATTAGAAGGATTAATGTTAGCTGAAGTTGATGTTAATGATGTTGTAAGTGAAGATGGCAATATTGTTGTTTATGCTCCATTTAAATCATTTGCAAGTGTTAAAAAAACTTTAGATGAACTAGGTGTTGAAGAATATATCGTTGCTGAAACTAAAATGATTCCAACTGATGAAAGAATTGTTATTACTGATGAGGAAATTAAAAAACAATTACAAACACTTTTAGATAAATTAGATGACTTAGAAGACGTTCAAAACGTTTATCATAATGCAGAATTATAATTTCAACCGAGATTAAAACTTGGTTTTTTTCCTACGTTTCCCACTTAGTTACAAAAACAGCACGTTTTTAGTAGCTATATTTTTTACAAAAAAATATAAATATCTATACTTTTATGCTTAAATATGATATAATAGAAATATGAAAAAGTCAAGAAAAGATACAAAAAGACAATGAAGAACATCAATAGCAAGAGTTAAGAAGGGTGAATATTTATCAATTGGGGTGCCAAGAAGAGATAACAAGGGGTTTGAATTCAGATTTGGTTATGGTTATTTACGTGAATTGAAAGAATATCATGATGATCCACTAACTGTGATTAAAGCAGTTATTGCAAACTTCCCACTATCTTGAACAAAAGAACAAGCTAAAACAAAATTAGATGAAATTTTCAAAGAGAAAAAATCATTGAAAAAAGAGGTTATAGAAAGATATAAAGGTTACGAGATTATTGAAAAACTCTTTGATTATTTCGATATTTTTGATAATTGTTCAACTACAAGATCAACAACACTAAAAGATGTTATTATGCAATTAATTTATCAAAGAATTAAAAATCCGATTAGCGTATTTAACACTTACAAAACAATAAAAAAAGAAAGAATAGATACTCATTCAAAAAATTCATTTTACAGATCATTAGATTATATTGCAAAAAATAAAGACAAGATTCTGAAAAACTTAAACAAGAAAATTTGTGATAACACAAATAGAAAAATTGATGTTTTGTGATTTGATGCAACAACCGCATATTTTGAAACATTTTCAAGAGAAGGGTTTAAAAAGCCTGGTTATTCAAAGGATGGAAAATTCAAAGAAGATCAAATTGTAATAGGAATGGTAACCGATGAAAACGGAATTCCATTACATTA
>NZ_LFYS01000045.1 GCF_001199495.1 Mycoplasma sp. HU2014
AAAAAATGGTGTTGTCTTTATTGCTAAATTTTTCTTCCATATCATAAATATTAAGTTTATGTAAAATACTCAAAGAACGTTTTATAGGAAATATATAACCTACTTGATCTGGTATATTTTTACCATTGCTAACCCCTTTATCTCCTATAATAACCCCAGTTTTTATATTAGTTTTTTCTAAAAAATCAGGAAAACTAGTAAAATCAACGCAATTACCACGATATGGTAAAGAACAAATTATATCTTTTGTTGTTATATTAAAAGCAGTAACGATTGATATATTTTTTGTATTTTTAATTCTCGATTTATATGATAAAGAACCAAATGATGTTATTTTACTATTGTAATTTTTAAGCATACCATCAATAGCAACAAGGTCATTTGCATTTGTTTTTTCAACCCTTTTTCTAATAAATTCAATAATTTTATTGGTGTCACAACCAAGCTTGTAAATAAAATTTGAAACGGTACTTTTTGATAATTTTATATTTGGAAAATCTACTGATAAAAATGATTCTTCATAATATTTCTCTATTAAAGAATCATTTGCATCTGGATTTAATGTTTTCATAATAGCAAGACTTTTGGTAGTCTATCTTTATTATTTTTTAAAATTCTTTCAACTTCAAAAAGCAAACCTGATCTAGTTTGTTTTGTTATACCTTTTTGTGCACCTTGTTGAGAAATATCTTGACAAGGAAAAGAATAAGTTAAAATATCAATATCTTTAGGAAGAATATCAATCTTTTTAATATTTGTATAAGATTCCCCCCGTGGATATCTATATTGATTTTTTTAGCTAAATATTTTTTATTAACAAAACCAAAAAGATAGGGAAAAATTCTTCTTAGTTTTTCTTCATTCATTGTTGAAAAATAATTTTCTCTTACTGGTTTTTTTGAATCTGCAGATCAAGAATAATCTGATAATAATTTAATCATTTCTTGCTTAGATAAATTGTTTTCACTTTTAATTTGGCCATAATGTATTTACATTTTTATGAGAAAGTATTATCTCCTTTCCGGTATTTATAAAATCAAGATATTCTTTCTTATATCTTTTTATAGTAGAAACAGATTTATTAAATTGCTTTGCTATTGATAAACATGATCTTTTAGGATCTTTTGCAAAGATATCTAATATACATTTTTTAATTTCTGCATATGACTTATTGTCTAAAATAGTAAACATTCTAACCTCCTTTACCAATTATATGTTTTGGATCCAAAACATATAATTGGTAAGGTATCATTTTGTTTGATATTCCAGAAAACAATTATTGTTGTAAGTTTAAGTTCTTAATATAAGGTAAAATATATATAGTAATTAAGAGGTAAAACATGGAAATAAATAAACAATCTTTATATAGGATTTACAGACCAAAAGATTTTAATAGTGTAGCAGGACATAAAAATGTTATTGAAATATTAAAAAAACAAATTAGTGACAATAAAATAAGTCACGCTCTTTTATTCGCTGGACAAAGAGGAACTGGAAAAACTAGTGTTGCAAGAATATTTGCAAAAACTATTAACTGTTTAGAACTGGATCAATCTAAGGCTTGTGATAAATGTACTAATTGTATTATGGCTAATGAAAATAGAAGTTCAGATATCATTGAAATTGATGCTGCTTCAAATAATGGTGTTGATGAAATAAGAGATATTAAAAACTCTGTTGCTACTTTACCATTAAATAGTAAATATAAAATCTATATAATTGATGAAGTTCATATGTTAACTAAACAAGCATTTAATGCATTATTAAAAACATTAGAAGAACCACCAATTCATGCTGTTTTTATTTTAGCTACAACTGAATTTAGTAAAATTCCTCAAACAATATTATCAAGATGTCAAATATTTAATTTTTCTAAAATTGACAAGCAATCTTTAACTAATAGATTAAACTTTATAGTTAGTCAAGAAGGTTGTGAAATAGATAAAGAAACTTTAGATGAAGTTTATTATTTATCAGAAGGTTCATTAAGAGATGCAATTAATATCATTGAACAATTAATTTTAGTAAGTGATAAAAAAATAACAATTAATAATTTAAAATCAATCTTTTTAATAGCTACAAAAAAAGAACAACTTCAAATAGTAAAAAGTACTTTAAATAATAACTCTGAATTTATTATTTCTTATTTTGAAAAAGCTAATAATCAAGGTATGAACTGAGATGTTTTTGCTTTAGGTATTATTGAAATAATTAAAGAAATTGTTGAATACAAATTAACTAATGGTTTTGATTTTTTAAATGTCTTAACACAAGATGATGTAAGATGATTTGATAATTCTAATATAAAAGATATTTTTAAATTAGCTGATAATTTAGCTGATGCTTATTCAAAAACTAAAAACTCAAACATTAGTTATAACTATTTATTGTTAAGTTTATTAAAATCAATAAATAAAGATATTTCTATTCAAAATAATATTGATATCATTGATGAAAATAAAATCAAAAATAATGATATTAATAGAATAAAAAACGATATTCAAATAGAAGAAATAATTCTTGAAACAAAAGAAATAAATAAAACATCTGAAGAAGAAAAAACAGTTGTTATTGAACAACAAACAATAGAAATAGAACAAGTTGAACAACAACCTATCACTTCATTTTATGAAACAAAAATTGATATAATAGAAAACGATTTAATTGATAAAGAATGTTTTAAATTGATTGAATTAAAATCTAAATTAAATTCATATTTATTAGATGTGATTTCTATGAAAAATAATTCAACATTTGACAATATGGATCTAATTAATTTCTTAACTGGAACAAGAGATTTTAAAGGTGAAAAATTAAAAGTAGATAAATTATTTAGTGAATTATTTGCAACTGATGAATTTGATAATTTATTAAATAAAAATCATGCTAATAATTTGTACATGCTATTAGATACAAAATTAATGGCTTTAACTGATAGTGCAATAATTTTAAAAACTCAATCAAATAGTCAAGCAAATTTAATTAACAATTTAATGTTAGATGAAAAAGTTTTGAATAATATCTATTCATGATTCAAAAAACATTACTTTATATTTGCAATTGATGATAATAAAAAAGATGAAATAATGATGATCTTTAAAGATTTAAAATCCAAAAATAAATTATCTGAATATCAAGAAAAAACTTTCGATGAAATTAAAAATAAATATATAAAAAATAATAAAAAAGTTTCACATAATAATGAGTTAATTCAAAAAGCAAAAGCACTATTTGATGATGATTTTATAATAGGTGATTAATATGTCTGAAATACTATTTGACAAAATCGTTGATATTGTAAAAAATAACAAAGGACTAACTAAAAAAACTACAGAAAGATTATTAGTAGATCTATTAATTAATCAAAATAATTTAGATCAATTTATTAATCAGTTAAATATATTAAAACAAAATATAAGTATATGTCAGATTTGTAGTTATTTAGCTGAAAACAACCAATGTTTAGTTTGTAGTTTAACTAATAGAGATAAAAACTTAATTTGTGTTGTATCAAATATATTAGATGCTAAAAATATAGAAGATATTAATAAATTTAAAGGTGTTTATCATATCTTAAATGGAGAAATTGATTTAAATAAAAACATCTCTCCAAATAAATTAAACATTAATAAACTATTAGAAAGAATTAACAAAAACACTGAAATTATATTAGCTTTAAACGCAACATTTCAAGGAGAAGTCACAGCTAATTATTTAAACAAATTATTAAGCGAAAAAAATATAAAAGTAACTAGAATTGCAAAAGGAATACCGATGGGTGCAAGTTTAGATTATATGGATGAATTCACTTTAGAAAGCGCATTTAATAATAGAAAAAAATATGGAGAATAAATCATGTTTATAACATTCGAAGGAATAGATGGTAGTGGCAAAACTACAACAATTTTAAAAGTTAAACAAGAGCTAGAAAAAAGAGGATATAAAGTTTTAGTAACAAGAGAGCCGGGTGGTGAACGTATTGCTGAACAATTACGACAAATCATTTTAGATAATAAAAATGAATCAATGCATTCTTGAACTGAAGCTTTATTATTTATTGCAGCAAGAAAAGAACATTTAGAAAAAGTAATTAAACCAGCTTTAAAAGATGGTGTTGTTGTAATTTCAGATAGATTTATGGATTCAACTAGTGCTTATCAAGGGAATGCTAGAAATATTGGTGTTGAAAATGTTGATCATATTCAAGCTATTATTTTAGGTGAGTGTAAACCTGATTTAACTTTATTTTTTGATATAAAACCTGAAATTGCTGAATCACGAATGAACATAAGAGGAGAAGAAATTAAAAACCGTTTAGATAAAGAAAAAATGGATTTTAAAGAAAAAGTTTATCAAGGTTATAAAACATTAGTTAAAAATAATCCTAAGAGAATTAAAGAAGTTGATGCTTCTAAAACAATTGATGAAGTTAGTGATCAAGCATTAAAATTAATTTTAGAAAATTTAAAATAATATGAAAAAAGAAGAAGTTTTAAAAAGATTAAAAAAAATGGTCGATAATAACAACTTATTTGCTAATACTATATTGAATAGTAATGATAATCAAATAAGTATGCAAATGGCTAGTGAAATCATAGCTTATATGTTTTGTAAGAATTCTGATCATTTAGATTTAAATAAATTAAAAAAACAAATACTAGAAGATAAAAATATTGATGTTTTTCAAATTGGAGATAGCCATAGTGCTATTACTAATCAACAAGTTCATGAGTTAATTGAAAAAATGAGTATGTCTTCAACTGGAGAACAAAATATTAAATTTTTTATTATAAAAAATGCAGAAAATTTAAAAAATACTTCAGCTAACTCAATACTAAAATTCTTAGAAGAACCACCAATTAATACCTATGGATTTTTGCTAACCAATAACTATAGTGAAATAATAACCACCATTCTATCTAGATGTCAGTTAGTTAATATTGAAAATCAGCAAATAGTATGTGAACAATTAAATGATTTTGAAGAATTATTAATCAAAAAAAATAAAGGCGAAATTCTATTATTTGGATCAAAACTAAAATCAATGAATAGAAACGATCAAATAAAATTAATAACTGATGCTTATCATAGAACTATAGTTCATAAATTTCATAATCTTATTGAAATGACTTTAGAAGTTTTAGATGACCTAAAATTTTTACCAATAACAAATATATCTATTGATAATTATTTAATTAGAATTGTTGAGGAAATATAATGAAAGTATTAAATGATTTATTAGGTTATAAAAATAGAAAATTATATCAACATAATAAAATGTTTAACTTTACTTTAGATAGTATTTTAGTAGCACGATTTGCAAATCTAACAGGTAAAAGAAAAATGATTGCAGATTTTGGAACCAATAATGCAGTAATTCCCTTAGTTTTAAGTAAATATACTAGTGCTAAAATTGTTGGAGTTGAAATTCAACAGCAAGCTGTTGAAATAGCAAAAGAAAATGTTGAATTAAATAATTTAAGTAATCAAATAGGGATAGTGTGTTCAGATATAAAAGAATTTGCAAAAACTCATAATCAAGTTTTTGACTTAATAGTTTGTAATCCGCCATTTTTTAAAATGGATGGAAAACCTAAATTAAAAGAAATTTCTCAAGAAGTTGTAAATGCTAGACATGAAGTTTTAATAACATTAGAAGAAATAATTTATTGTGCAAGTAAATGTTTAAAAAATAAAGGTAATTTCACAATAGTTCATCGTGCAGAAAGAACTGGAGAAATTATTAATTTATTTTACAAATATAACATATATCCAAAAAGAATGATGCTAGTTCAATCTAAAGCGAATCAAGAAGCAAAAACTGTTTTAATTGATGGAATATATCAAGGAAATGAAGGTATGCAAATACTACCAACCTTAGTCACTCATAACGCTGATGAAACATATACAGATGAACTGTTGAAGTACTTTCATGATTAACTTAGAGATATAACATTTTTAGATTGTGTTGTATTATATAAGTAAGAAAAAGAGGCAAATTACTATGAATGTAACAAGTGTTATTTTTAAACTAAGAGAACTGGCAAAAGAACCAGAAAGTAATATTGGACTAACAAGTAAAACAATTTTAGATAACATGCATTTAGTTGCTAATTTTAATATTTCTAAGGTTGCTCAAATTACTTATACTTCTCCCGCTACTATTACTAGATTTTGTCAAAAATATTTAAATCTATCAGGTTTTAGCGAACTTAAAACTCTTATCAGGGTTTATTTAATTGAAGAACAATTGAATTCAGATCCTAAAACACATACTAAAAAGAATGAGTTTAACTATGATGAAATAACTAATGCAATTAACTTAACAGATAGTTTAATTGATGTGGATGAAGTGGATAAAATTGTTGAAGCAATTTTTAAAACTAAAACTGTATGTATTGTTTCTCAAGATTCAAGCATAAGTTATATTGCAAGCGATCTATATGAAAAAATGAGTTTAATAGGAATACCGCCGATTGTTATTAAACAACAAGAAACATTAGATTACTATTCAAAAATATCTGATGAAAACTGACTTTTTATTGTGATTTCTCATTTCGGTGAAAATATTTCTGTTAAAAAGATGATAGAACAAATTCACAACAATGGTTCATTTGTAGCATTAGTTTCTATGAATAATTCAACTGCATTTTCAAAAGTTGCTGATTGTTGAATTAAATATGCTCCAACAGATCAAGACCCGTTACAAAAAATTAAATATTCTTCTATGTTTTCATTGCTTTATGTAACACAAGTTTTATTCACAAGTATAGTTAAAAAAGATAAAAAACGTTTCGAAAAAATCTCAAAAATTCTAAAAATAAATTAGGAAACACTTGCTATGAATAATTTAAATATTGATAGTACAAAAAAATATTTAGTTGCTGTTTCTGGTGGTTCTGATAGTATTTTTTTACTAAATAACATTTTAAAAAAAATTGATAAGAAAAATATCATAGTTTGTCATGTAAATTACAATTTTAGAGTTGATTCAAATATTGATCAAAAAATTGTACAAGACTTTTGTTTAGAACATAATTTAAAACTAGAAATCTTAAATGTAAATCAAAATTATTTAGAATTAAAAACTAATTTTGAATCATGAGCAAGAACTTTAAGATATGATTTTTTCAATGAAATTGCAAATAAATATAATATTTTTAACTTATTAGTTGCTCATAATTTAAATGATTTGATTGAAACATACCTTTTACAAAAACAACGTAATAATCAAGTTAATTACTATGGTTTAAAAACCCAATCTAAATATAAAGATATGAATATTCATCGAATAATGTTAGATATTAAAAAATCATATATTCTCAATTATTTAGATAATCACAATATTAAATATGCAATTGATTCAACTAATTTAGATAATAAGTATGAAAGAAATAAAATTAGATCTACTCTAAATGAAGATGATTTTAATACTTTATTAGAAGAAATTAAAACAAAGAATCAACAGCTAGATAAAATTAACAAAATTGTAGATAAATATTTAAAAAACAATCTTGTTAATGATGAACTTGAATTAAATAAAGATCTGTTTTCTTTAGAACATAATGTTATACAAAGAATTATTTATAACTATTTTAAAGTTATTAAAAAAGAAGAATTATTATTAAATAGAAGTAATAAAACTATTGTTGAAATAACTAAAACATTAGTAAATTCAAAAAAGAATTTTTGAAAAATAACTTTAAATGAATATAGTCTAATTAAAGATTATGATAAATTATTTTTAATTTCTAATGAGTTATTAAAACCTAGAACATTAATTATTAATAATTTAGATGATTTAATTAATCAGACTATGTTTGAAAATATCAACCAAATAGAACAAATTATTTTTAATCAAAGAGATTTTAGCTACATAATTACTAATGATTATGAAAAATATAAATTAGAAACAACAATTGACAATAAAAAAACTAACCGATATTTAATAGATAGAAAGATTAGATATAAATCTCGAATATTAAATCCTATTGTTTATAATAAAGATAAAAAAATAATCTTAAATAAAATTAAAAAATACTATTTAACAAACAACTAGAATAAGTTTTCAACTTTATTGTTTTTAGTTAAAAAATAACAGAAAATTTTGTTTAGAAAGCAAAATTTAGGTTCGTTAGTTTTTAAAATGTGAATGTGATAATATTATTATATTGTATAGGTATTTTTAGAGGGGAGAATATCATGGATAAGAAAAAAAGAAAACCTAGTTTATGGTTTTGAGTTATTCTGATACTAGCTGTTATTTTAATATTTACTATTGTTAGTACAACAGCAGCAGGAACTACCCAAAGTCTTACTCTAGATCAGTTGTATGAAAAAGCACAAGCCGGTAAAGTTGATAACATTACATTGCAAAAATACATATATGGAACTGACATAATAAGTGGATGATATCAATCTGAAGGTGGTTGAATAAAATTTGTTGTTAATACAAGCGATCTTGCTATTAATTCAATAACAGATCAAAATTTTAAAAACTTAATTTTAAATTCAAACACTATAGTTTACAATAACACTTCAGTTGTTTCGTTCATATCATCATTACTACCAATGCTTATCTTGATTTTATTCTATATTGGTTTATTTTACTTTATGTTCAAAGGTGGTGCGGCTGGTGGTGCAGCTGGAGCTAACGGTTTATTTGGAATGGGTAAAAATAAAGCAAGAAAAGAAAAATCAAAAGTTAGATTTAGTGATGTTGCAGGTATTGAAGAAGAAAAAGGTGAATTAATTGAGTTAGTTGATTATTTAAAACAACCAGCTAAATATGCTTCAGCTGGAGCAAGAGCGCCAAAAGGTGTTTTAATGGAAGGTCCACCAGGAACAGGTAAGACTTTACTTGCTAAAGCAGTTGCTGGAGAAGCGGGAGTTTCATTCTTCTCAATTGCAGGCTCTGAATTTGAAGAAATGTTTGTTGGGGTTGGTGCCAGCCGTGTTAGAGAAATGTTTAACGAAGCTAAAAAATCTGCTCCAGCAATCATCTTTATTGATGAAATTGATGCTGTAGGACGTAAACGTAATGTAGGAATTGGAACAGGAACAAATGAACAAACATTAAACCAATTGTTAGTTGAAATGGATGGATTTGAAACTAACTCAGGAATTATTGTTATGGCAGCAACTAACCGTGTTGATGTTTTAGACCCAGCATTATTAAGACCAGGACGTTTTGATAGAGTTATTCAAGTATCTCTACCAGATATTAAAGAACGCGAACAAATCTTAAAATTACATGCAAGAAATAAAAAAGTTGATTCAAGTGTTGATTGACATAGAGTCGCTGAAAGAACTCCAGGGTTCTCAGGAGCACAACTTGAAAACGTTTTAAATGAAGCTGCTATTTTAATGGTTAGAGAAGGAAAATCAGTTATCTCTATTACTGAAATTGATGAAGCTATCGATAGAGTTGTTGGCGGTCCTGCTAAAAAATCTCGTGCTATGACAATGCATGATAAAGATATTGTTTCATACCATGAATCTGGTCACGCTTTAATTGGATTAAAATTAGAAAGCGCATCTAAAGTACAAAAAGTTACAATTATCCCACGTGGTAATGCAGGTGGTTATACAATTATGACTCCTAAAGATGAAACATTATTCTCATCTAAAAATGATTTATATGCAATGATTGCTGGTTACTTAGGTGGTCGTGCAGCTGAAGAAATTAAATTTGGAAAAGATAATGTTACAACAGGAGCTCATGATGACTTTGATAAAGCTACAACCATAGCAAAAAGAATGGTAATGCAATTTGGTATGTCTGATTTGGGTATTACTAAACTTTTAACAATGGCTGATGAAGCTTATGGTAAAACTGAAGGAAGTTATTCTGAACAAACAGCTGCAAAAATTGATGCTGAAGTATCTAGAATTTTGGATGAATCATATAAATTAGCTATTAAGATAATTAAAGAAAACATGGATACTTTAGAATTGCTTGCTGAATCTCTAAGAGTACTAGAAACTATTACAGCTGAACAAATCGATTACATTAATAAAAACAAAAAATTACCTGAAGCGGTTTTAATTGAAAAAGAAAAATATGCTAAAGAACAAGAAAAAATCAAAGAAGGTAAAATTATTGAATTAGATATTAATGATATTAAAAAAGAACAAGAACAAGAAAAAGTTGAAGAAGTTTCTTCTGAAGAAGTAAAAAAACCTAGAAGAAAATCAACTTCAACAAAAGCTAAAAAATCTGAAAAAGTATCAGAAGATTCAAAAGAAGATAATAAAGACAAAGAAAAAGAGGAATAATTCCTCTTTTTGTTTATTAAATTATGATCAATCAATTGTTTGTGGATCAGCTGGATTAGCGTTATGCTCTAAACTATCAATAACACCGTTTCTGATATGAATAACAGTATTAGCGATTTTAGCAATGTTAGGGTTGTGAGTAACAACAATAATTGTTGTTTTGTATTCTCTATTAACTTTAACTAAAATTTCAAGAACCTTACGTCCCATTTCTTCATCTAACGCTCCAGTAGGCTCATCGGCAAATAGAATATCAGGGTTTTTAGCTAACGCTCTGGCGATAGAAACACGTTGTTGTTGTCCCCCTGACATTTGGTGAGGGTATTTGTTCATTTGTTCTTTCATACCAATTGTTTCAAAGATTTCTTCAATTGACATTCCCCCTTTATTTTTGGCTAAGTTTTCTGCAACTTCAGCGTTTTCTTTAGAAGTTAAGTTTGTTAGTAAGTTATATTGTTGGAAAACAAATCCAACATTTCTTCTTCTAAATTTAGTCATATGAGAATCTTTTAATAATGTTAGGTTAGATCCAAGAATGAATACGTCTCCTTCAGTTGCTTTATCTAGTCCTGAAATTATGTTTAAGAATGTAGTTTTTCCTGATCCAGATGGTCCTAAAATAACAATAAAATCAGATTTATCTAATTTAACATCAATACCTTTTAATACTGGAGTTTCTAGATCTCCTGTAATATAAGATTTTCTAACATTTTTTAACTCAATAATGTGTTTATCTAAATTAGGAACATGATTTTGAGTTGTCACAACAAGACCATTATCCAAAATTTCTTTTGAATATTTACTTGTTAATTTCTTTTGAAGTTTTAATTTTTGTTTTAAACCTTTAACACCTGGTTCAAACTCTTCTGATTGTGTAATGTTAATAAAATCACGATCATTTATTTTCTTTTTATTTTCCATGAGTGCTCCTTTATTTTAATTTAAAACAATGTCTTATTAATTTTAGCATATGTTTATTAATGATTGATTAATTTAAAAGTTTTGTCTGGAATATCAAACAAAATGATACCTTACCAATTATATGTTTTGGATCCAAAACATATAATTGGTAAAGGAGGTTAGAATGTTTACTATTTTAGACAATAAGTCATATGCAGAAATTAAAAAATGTATATTAGATATCTTTGCAAAGGATCCTAAAAGATCATGTTTATCAATAGCAAAGCAATTTAATAAATCTGTTTCTACTATAAAAAGATATAAGAAAGAATATCTTGATTTTATAAATACCGGAAAGGAGATAATACTTTCTCATAAAAATGTAAATAACAAGAATGCGCAAAAATATAGTGATGAAACAATATACAACTTGGGTGAAGTTTATCAAGGAGAAATGAAAATAACAGGAGGAGAGAACAATAACAGTAGTTGTTCATTTTTGACGTTGAAAAATTATCATAGTTGTTTAAAAGAAAAATTTGGTTATAAGATTTCATATTCTAATTTAGATAAAAGATTAATAAAACAGGGTTTTGCTAGTGCATACTGTAAGAGAAAAAC
>NZ_LFYS01000046.1 GCF_001199495.1 Mycoplasma sp. HU2014
TATTAATGTTGATGAAAATAATCAAAAAGTTGTTTTTTTAAAAGAAAATGTTTTTGAAAAAGTTCACAAAAATGCAGGGTTCTCAATAATAGTTTCAAACGTTGATTCTGATTTAGAATTTATACTTACTCAATACAAGAAAAGAGATCTTGTTGAAAAAGCATTTTCAACTGTTAAGACCACTTTTGATTTAAATAAATTTAATGTTCAGGATAGATTGGTTTTAGAATCAAAAATGTTTATTTCATTTTTAGCATTGATTGTTAGATCATATTTCAGTTATTGTATGAAAGAATTTTTAGCTGAAAATGGTCATCATACAGTGAATACATTGTTTAGTGAATTATCAAAAATGGAGTTAGCAAAATTCAATAAAACATATGTAAGTTCTTATGGTTTAAGCAAGACTCAAAAAATAATTTTATCTGCATTAAAAATAACCGAAAAAGATGTAAATCAATGCACGAAAGATATTAATAAAAACCTAAACTAGTCACACGAACGTGAAAAGTTCAGGTTATTAACAAAATAAGGTGATACTTTTAATAATTCCATGCTTTTAAATTACGTTTGTTGTTTTTGTTTTTTCTTGAAACTTAATATTTTCTAGATCCACTTCATTTAAAATTGTTAAAAACAATAAATCCATAATATATTGGATCTTATATTTTTCAATAATTGGAGTGGTTTTATTGTCATTTAAAAAGAAATGGTTTTGACTACCGTGTAAATGATAAGTAGGTTTAATATCACATTTAAATTCTGTTGAAGATGTAATTGCAATAAGTGATCTATAGTTTTTATTGTTTATTAAATTTAAATATCTATTAATTTTAGAATTATTTCCTGAAGCAGAAACAACTACAACACAAGCATCATTAACATCATAAGCATTATGATCAAACAAATTAGAATAAATTTCAACTCTTAAGTTAAGTTCTAATAATCAAAAAAACATTAAACTCACTAATATCTTAGTTTTACCAGTACAAAATAAAATAATCTTTTTACTTGATAACATTTCATCTACTACTTTTTTAACTAGATTAATATCAATATCATTGTTTAAAGAGTTAAATGTTTTATTAACTTGTTTTTTAAACTCAGCTACAAGATTGTTAGAAAATACTTGGTTTTCACTTTTATAAAAATTAAAATTGTTTTCTAAAATTTTAATTAATTGCTTTAATCCACCAATTTCTAATTTATATAAAGTGTGTGATATAACTGATGGTTGCACTTTCAACTTGTTTGCTAAAAACTTAATTGAAAAAGATTTATAATTAGCAATGTTGTTTAATATATAATCACAAACTTTTACTTCTTGGGGTGATAAAAAATCTCTGTTTTTGTTAATTTTTTCAATTAAATTCATAATAACTCCTTTAGCTTATATTTGAATTAGCGTATTTAATTGTTCCAAATTCATCAACAACTCCAGCAGTTGCAATAGCAACACCATCAACAAATAAATGATTTTTAATAATGTGTTCTGCTTGTTTTACTAGTGCATCTTTTTCAAGGTCTTGTACGAACATTAAATAATTCAATAGGCTCAAAGTCACTGTTAAAAAGACCGTACTTAATAGATGTACCACTATTATCAATAGCTAGAAATTTCTTATTAATCATATAAGATTTTAAATACTACTTTTGTAATTTCTTTTTCGTTTGCTTTCATTTTTGGAGCATGAGCGTCTCACGGAAAAAATATAGCAAAACTTTTAGTATTTTGATAAATAGTTTTTGAAGGTTTAGTTACATATAAATAACAATCGTCTTTTTGGTTATACTCAACTTCTTCATTTAAATCTTCAACAAATCTGTGACCAATATATTCATCACCAACTGCAAGAATATGAAGATCTAAATATTTATCATGAGATTCAAAAACTGCATTTTCTACATCTAAAGCTGTAACATCAAATTTGTTATAAAACAATGTTTCATCAATTTGATTAATACCATGTTTTAAATCTTTCATATCGTTGTTTAAAATAAAGTTAATTGCTTTATCAATGTTTTTGTGAATATTTAAATATTTTTTTAATATTTGTTACTTTATCATAAATCATATTAACACCTATTTATTCGAACGTTTTGATTTAATTTTATTCAATAGTTCTTTTTTGAATTGTTTTTCACTTTCTTTAATTTCTTGTCATTCTTTTTCACTTTCTTTAATTTCTTGTCATTCTTTTTCTCCTTCTTCAACCATTTGATTAAAGTCTTGTTTAGAGAAAGTATGAATAGTTAATCCATCTAATTCATTAATTTTTTTATTTTTGAATATGAAACTTGATAGATATCCAACTGATAATGAAACTATGAATGCAAGAATAATAAAGTAGAATTGATCAATATTAGTAGCTATTTTTGCTTGAGTTAATACAAATGGTACTGCGATAATTATTAATCCACAAATACCACCAATTATTGCTCCAATATTTGAAGTTCTTTTTGTAAATACTCCAAGAATATAAATACAAGTAACAGATACTCCAAATAATCCAATAATACCAGCAAATAGGTTTAAAATATCATCAGCTTTAACAACCATCAATAGAACTGCAACAAGTGTTCCTAAAATTCCTATTCCTAAAATAATTCCTTTAGCTCAGTTCATTTTTGTTTTGTCTGACATATCAGGTTTAATTCTAACAATAATATCTTGAACTAAACAAGTTGCAGCTGAGTGAAGTGATGAAGAAACAGTACTCATAGATGCTGAATAAATACCAGCAATAATTAGTCCACTAATACCAATTGGTAAAACAGTAACAATAAAGTAAGGGAAAATTTGACCAGCTTGAATACCTAATTTATCCGCAATTTCTTTTGGACCAACTAGACCAAGTGTTTGGTTATAGTATGCATATAACAATGATCCCATTCCATAGAATAAGAAAATAGTTATTAATGATAAAATCGCATTTGTTCAAAGACCTTTTTTAACTTCTTTGAAACTCTTGTTTGATTTATATCTTTGAACAACATCTTGACTTCCAATGTATTGATAGAAAGTATTAATTAATTGTCCGAAGAATAAAGTTAAAATAAATGGTTTAGCAAAACTTTGTGGAATAATAGCTTCTTTTGGTAATAATTTACCGTTGTCAACAATTATGTTATTTACATCTCCTAAGTTTGGCATTTTAGCTAAAGCAAAGATAATAGCTAAAACAATTCCACCAATTAAAACAACAGCTTGAATAAAGTCAGATCAAATAACTCCACTTAATCCACCTAATACTGTAGATACCACACAAATAATTCCTATGAAAATAGCAATTAGATATGGGTTAAGGTTTGTAACAGCTGTTAAGGCAATAGTTGGTAGGTAAATAATTAATCCAACACGCACAATGTGGAATAAAATAAACATCACACTGGCAAATACTCTTAAAAAGTAACTAAAACGTTTTTCTAAGAATCCATATCCTGAAACGTCATTTAGTTTTTGAAAGAACGGAATCATGAATCTGATTAATAATGGAGTTGCAATAAAAATTGTTAAATTTCCGAATGCAAATAATCAGTCAGTTGAAAACGCTCTAGCTGGTGTAGCCATATAAGTAATAGCTGACAGTGTTGTAGCATAAATTGAAAAACCAGCTACTCATCCTGGTGTTTTTCCACCAGATTTAAAGTACTCTTCTGTACCTTCTGCCTTTTGTAGTTTAGATTTAAATTTAAAATATAATCCTATACCTAAAGTAAATAGTAAGTATATTCCTAATACTAGATAGTCGACTCAATGAAAACTACCTTTATTAGCTGCATTTGCAAGAATAGTCATTTTCTAAAAATCTTTCTTTAATCTCTTTTGCTTTATCAGCATATTGTGAAATTGATTGAGTCATAGGTAATCTACAAAATACTTCATCTAAATGATAATGTTGTCTAATGATTTCTTTTAATATAGCGTATAATCCATTAGCTAATACTATATCAATAAAATCATTTACGTCTTTTTGTAATGCTAATGCTTCTTTATTTTTATTTCGTTTTACAAGTTCAAAAATTTGTTTAGCTTTTTTAGCATTAACGTTAAATGTTGAACCAATAAATCCATCAATATTGTAAATTGATGCAGATAATTGTTGTTCATCAAATCCATAATAAACTAATTTATTAGGGAATTTTGCTTTAATTCTTTCTAAAGTGTATAAGTCAGTTGCAGTGAACTTAACTCCTTCAACACCTTCGATAGCAAATAATTTTTCAAATGCTTCCATTGAGAAATTAACTCCAGATAAAATTGGAATGTAATAAGCAATTAATGGAAGTTTAGTTGCTTTTTTAATTTCTCTATAATAATCGAGAATTTGATCTAAGCTAAATTTGTAATAGAATGGAGTAACTGCACTAACTGCATCAAATCCTAATTCTTCAGCTAATTTAGCTTGTTCGATTGCTTCATAAACATTTAAAGAACCAACTTGAGCGATCAATGGAACTCTTTTGTTTACATGTTTAGCAACAATTTCTAAAATTTCTTTTCTTTCGTTATTTGATAATAAGAATGCTTCTCCTGTTGATCCATTAACATATAATCCATCAACACCAGAAACTTCGATGTTGTAATCAATAAACTTTTTTAAGCTCTCTTTATCAATTGAACCATCTTTTTTATATGGTATTAATAAAGCGGCAAAAACACCTTTTAATTTATCCATGGGTATTTTATCCTTTCATAAATTTTTAAGTGTTTTATTTATAATCATATAAGATTAATTAATAACACTGAGGGCACATAGTTATATTTTATTAATGTACCCCTTAATGTAAATATTATCAAATTTATTACCTTTTGAAAAATCACTTAATTTTTAATAAATTATTAAGTAAAAAAGAACCTTAAATTTGGTGTTTAAAGGCTCTTTTCAAATACTAATTTTCCTTCAACTATTGTTTTTAAAACATTAAAATCTTTATCTAAAACAACTAAATCAGCATATTTATCTTTTTGTATACTTCCTGTATAACTATAGATGTTTAATTGTTTAGAAATATTTATTGAAGTTGTTTTTATTAAATCAATTAAAGAAATATTAGTAATGTTTTTAAAATTTCTAACTACTTGATCATAACTAGCAACTGAACCAGCTAATGCATTGTTTGATACTAATCTTGCTTGATTATTAGACTTATTAATTTTTAGATTACCTAATTGATAAACTCCATCATCTAAACCTTTAGCACTAATTGAATCAGTTATTAAACAAATATTGTCTGCAGTTTTATGATCATAAACTAGTTTTATAATTTCAGGTTTTAAGTGAATAGTATCAGTAATTATTTCACACAATATATCTTTATGATTAAAAGCACTAACAACTAAACCTGGATTGTGATGATCAACTCCACTCATTGCATTAAATAAATGAGTTATATGTTTTACTCCTAATTTACAATATGATTCAAATTGATCTGTTTTTATATTTGAATGACCAGCACTTGGTATTATATTGTTTTTTAGTAAATATTTTGTAAATTCAGTGTTATCTAATTCAGGAGCATAAGTGATTATTTTGACATTATTATTTGAAATTTCATTTCACTTTTCAACTAACTTGATATCAGGATCTTTTAATAAATTTTCTTGGTGTGCTCCTTTTTTAAATTTACTTATAAACGGTCCTTCTAAATGAGCTCCGATACATTTAGCTTTTCCATTATTAAGTTTCATAAATTCACTAAATTCCTTTAAGATAGTTTCAGTTTTTTGATCATCATTAGTAACTGTTGACTGAACATATCTTGTAATTCCTTCTTTAACGATATTATCAGCAAATATTTTAAACCTGTTTTGATCACCTTGTTCAAAATCAACACCATATCCACCATGAGTGTGACAATCAATAAAGCCAGGTAATAAAAAATTATTTTCTAAATCAATAGCATCATCTAATTTATAATCTTTACCGATTTCAACTATTTTTTTATCTTTAATAATTACATAACCATTATTAATAATTTCATTTTCTAAGACAATTTGAGCGTTTTTTAATATCATAAAATCCTCCATTAGTATAATTTTATAATAATTAGTTTTAAAACTTAAATTAGTCTATTTTTTATAAAATAAAAAACCTCAATTTCAATTCAGATTTTGAGGTTTTATGATATTAATTATTAATTAAAGAATTCCAAAAATATACACTATATAAGACAAGATAAAATCATTTCTTCATCCTTTTTTGAAATTTTACCAACTATTCAAGAACCACTCATAATATTTATTTTGTATTTTTTATAAGAGTTAAATACTTTTAGTGCTTCACTAAAAGTTTTTTCATTTAAGATACCTCTTTCTTCGAATTTATTTTTTATTCTATAACCAATAATTGTAGAAAGCATTTTAATAAATTCTGCTCCATAAATTGAAATATCACTCTTTTTATTTACTTCTTTAAGGTTCAAGTTATCTTGATAAAACTTGTTAACTAGTTCGATTTCTCATCTTTGTTTGTACATTTTATAAATATCAATTGGTTCTAGATCTTGATTAGATATATAAACTATAGTTCCAAACTTATCTTTTAGTTTTTTATAATTTTCTATTGTATATTTTTTACTTTTTAAATAGTCACTGTGTTCTTTTGAAAATCTATTATTATCTCTAAAAGCATAATAAAATTTATTTTCATGCTTTAGTTTTTTGTAAAAAATGGTGTTGTCTTTATTGCTAAATTTTTCTTCCATATCATAAATATTAAGTTTATGTAAAATACTCAAAGAACGTTTTATAGGAAATATATAACCTACTTGATCTGGTATATTTTTACCATTACTAACCCCTTTATCTCCTATAATAACACCAGTTTTTATATTAGTTTTTTCTAAAAAATCAGGAAAACTAGTAAAATCAACGCAATTACCACGATATGGTAAAGAACAAATTATATCTTTTGTTGTTATATTAAAAGCAGTAACGATTGATATATTTTTTGTATTTTTAATTCTCGATTTATATGATAAAGAACCAAATGATGTTATTTTACTATTGTAATTTTTAAGCATACCATCAATAGCAACAAGGTCATTTGCATTTGTTTTTTCAACCCTTTTTCTAATAAATTCAATAATTTTATTGGTGTCACAACCAAGCTTGTAAATAAAATTTGAAACGGTACTTTTTGATAATTTCATATTTGGAAAATCTACTGATAAAAATGATTCTTCATAATATTTCTCTATTAAAGAATCATTTGCATCTGGGTTTAATGTTTTCATAATAGCAATTGCAAAAATTCTAAATCCCTCAACACCATAAACGTGCATCAAGTCTTTCAAAATATCATTTGAAAGATTCTTAGCAAGCATATAGTCACCATAATTTTTTGGTCTTAATTCTATTGATATTTCTTTTTTAGGTACGTATTCTCCATTTATTATATGACCTATGACAGGCCCATTTTTTGGATAATTCTTACCATTTTTATATTCACATCCAATTCTTTGAATAACAGCTCATGATTTTCCTGTTAATTTAACAATAGTATTTTTAGGTCTTGGAACTTGCCTTATTTCTAACGGTACAGCCATAATATCTCTCCTTTTCTATAGTGTATTATATAGTATATTATAACATAAAAGAGAAGTCTTTTAAAAGTATTTTTTAAAAATTTTATTAATGTTTCTAAACAAAAAGAGAACATTTTATTACTAAAACATACTCTTTTATTAAAAATTTTCATTTTTTAATTGTTTTTGTGCTATTTTAACTGAAAAATATAGTGTATATTTTTGGAATTCTTTAATTAATTATTTAATTTGTGATTTACAATAATGTTTTGTGGGTAAATATCTGTGTAATCTTGAATTTTACGTTTTTCAAATAAATTACCATCTTTAACTTCTTGATTAGTTGTTATATGTTTACCATAATCAATATAAACTTGTAATAAATCGTTACCTTCATATGCATGTTTTACATCATTTGGGTGTTTTGTGTAATCTAACATTGTATATCCATCTCCACCAATTAATAAGAAATCGTTAGTTACAATTACATATTCTTGTTCTTTATTAATAGGTTTATCATTGATTTTTAAACTAGATTCATCAAGTTCATAAACTCTATTATTACCATCAGCTTTAGTAATATTGATGTTTGCTTTAACGTTAGATGAATATTGAGCATATCCTCCAGAAAATACTTTTGACGCACCATGTTTCATAGCTTCGATTAATGTTGAACCTTTAACTTTAACTGCAGTAATTCTATTTCCAAATGGAGAAACTCCAAGTAGATCAAGTTTTTTAACATTACCAACAGCTATATCTTGGCGTAAACCTCCACCATTAATTAAACCAATAACGTTATCTTCAGAATAATTAACACTGTCCACTTTATTATTCTTAATAAATTCTCAAGCAATACCATCAGATGCAAATGCTCCTAAATTTGTTTGACTTACTCTTCCTCTTCAAGCAGTAACATCTCCTGAACTAGTTTGTGTTACTACATTATCTGCATGTTTAAATGCAATAGGAGAATTAAATACAACAACATCATTTTCTTTATTGAATTTTAATTCTAAATTATCAATTAATTCTTTAATTTCAGTAATTGTATTATTTTTACCACCTAAAAGTTCAGTATATTCAATAGTTCTTAGTTCTTGTTTTATATCAACTATTTTTTGTTCTTTAGCATCAACAACAATATCTAATTCACTTAAATATTTAGTATAAGCTTCTGCTTGAGTTAGATAAGTTTTTTTAGCAATTTTACCATATTCTTCATGAGGAACTAAAGTATGAGAGTGACCGTCTAAAATAAGATCAACTTCGTTTGTTTTTTTAGCGAATTCTCTTGCATCTCATCTAGTGTCAGGTCTGTTAACTCCTAAGTGAGTAATTGCAACAATAAAGTTAACTCCTTGTTGTTTTAATTCACTAAATGCTTTATTTCCAGCTGTTACGGGATCTTCAAATCTAACATGAACTGAGTTTTTTGGATTTGAAGTATAAGCAGTATCTGGAGTTGTAATTCCTACAATTCCTGCTTTAATTTTTGGAGATATTTCTTTAACAATATATGGAGTAAAGACTTTTTCTCCTTCTTTAGCTAACTCTCCAGTTTTTGTTTTTACGTTTTCTTTAACTGCTCTTTTATTTCAAAATACACTAGCTGATAAAAATGGCATACCTTCTGTTGCTTTTTCAATATCAAACATATGTGGTAATCCTCAATCGAATTCATGATTTCCGATTGCAACTGCATCATATTTCATTTTATGAGCAACTTTAGAAATTGTCATTCCTTTATCTGAATCAGATAAAGGCAATCCTTGAATTAAATCTCCAGCTGATAATAATAAATCTCGGTCAAAGTTTTTATTTAAAATTTCAGCTAATCCTTGCATACCTGAATAATTATTAAGCTTAGATTCATCATATTTTAAACGCCCGTGTTCGTCATTAGTGTGAACAATTTTTAATAATTGCTGATTAGAATTTGACTGGCTTTGCTTCAGTTTATTATATTCATCATTAACTTTTTTTCTTAATTCTTGTAAAACTGGAGTTTTTGATTTAACTCAAGCTTGTCTTTCAATTTTTAATTGTTGTAATTTAGTAGCATCTTTTTCATTTTCAATTGCTTGTTTTTTAGCTTTTAGAATTTGAATATTTTTTTCAATTTCACTATTGAAATTATTGTAAACACTTTGATAACGCGTTTTAGCAATTTCTGGAGTAATCCTACAAGCAACAACTGTTGAAATTGGTAGAGCTGTTACTAATAAACTTGTCATTCCTAATAAAACTTTGTGTGTACTTTTCATCCATTACACTCCTTTCTTAATGCTTCAATATTATTTTATAATCTTAAAAACTGAATTTTATGTATCTTACTAGTATTTAATCAATATAAAAATCTATTCATGTCAAGTAAATATGTAAAACGCTTGAACGAAAAAAAATAGAATAAAAGTAAGTACCACTATGACTATGCACTAACGCCTTAGTTCCACTGAACCCCCAAATCCGGACTAAATATATTTTAAATTTATGAAAGGTACAAACATATGAAAAAAATTTTAGGATCAGTTGCAATGGTTGCTACAACTGGTGCAGTTGCAGTTGCATGTAAAACTGAAGCTAAAAAACCAGCTGACAAAATGGATAAAGAAGAGAAAAAAGACGACACAGCTAAAGATGATAAATCAGATAAATAAGAGAAAAAAGAAGATAAAGTAGAAGGAGGATCACCAACACCTCCAGCAAGTGGTGGAGACAGCTCAACAATACCTCCAGCAAACAGTACAGGTGCTTAATTATCCTAACAATATTCAAAAAATTTAGTCCGTGTTTATGGTAGCGGGGGGGTTGAGGTGTTTGATTAAAATTATTTATACAAATAAAATATTAAAATTTAATATTCTAATCTAGATACAGAATGTCACACTTGGGTTGGTAAGCGACTAGCGTGTAATCAAACAATTGTTTGTCCACTTGGTGTATCTATTATCTCACAGTAATTACCTATATTTGGTCGTTTACCATCAATAAATCCATAATGATTTGTGTTATTTAGGTTAAAATATCTTGTTCATTCATTTAAATAGTTTTTAAATTTATTTTTACCAAAAAGAAATCATTTTGCTTCTTTAATACTAAATAGTTTTCATCCATCATTATAATTATATTTATTTATAATTGGTTGATCACCATCCAATACAAATTGCCCATCTCCAAACGTTTCTGCGTCTTGAAACATTGAGTTCATTATTTCTAATTTTTGAACGTTTCACCTGCTAATATCTTGGTTGATTTTTTTGCTTTATGAAACATTTTCTCTGTTTTTTTTAGATTTCGTGTATCTCAGTTATTTAGTGGTTGATCAAATTCAAGTGCAGAATCAAACATACTATTCATACTAGTTACATTATAAACTTTTCATGAATTTAAATTTTTGTTGAATTTTTTAGCACCACTAAACATTTCTTCCATATTACTTACAGCTGAAGTGTTTCATTCTGATATATCTTGATCAAAAATCTCAGCATCTTTGAAAACTGCTCACATATTAACTATTTGGGAAGTTTTTCATTTTTCAATACCTTTAATAGTTTTAGTTTTATGACCTTTAAAAGCATTATTTAAACTTTTTATTTCAGTTGGTAAATCTTCTGAAACTTCTGTTAAATGTGTAGGCATTTTTACAATTCTAACTCTAAGATGTTGATCATAATAATAACCTATTTTATCTATTTTTTTAATTTCACTCATATTTGATAAATCAATTTTATTAGTTGTATAAATTTTATGATCATTACCAATATAAACGGTACTTGCATATTCTTTATAGTTAATTTTAACTTTTCGTTCAATTTCCATACCATTATAATTTCATTTTATAGGATCTTCTCTTATATGCTTATTAGCAATTTCATTATCAACTAATTGTAGATCGTTTTCTATATTAATAAATAATGGATTATTTTTTAACTTAGAAGCTATATGTTGTAAAAAATCTTTATGAGTAAAACCTATTTTTTTATCATCATGATGAATTGGTAAATCATCAAATTCTTGGAGTTTATTTAAAATAGATTGTACAAATCTAGAAAGTAAGTTGTTTGTTAAAAATAGTTTTGGTCAATATTTTTTATTTAAATTTAAGGGGCTTGAAGCAGCTCAATTTCTTAAACTTTCTCAATTTTCTCAATTTTCATTATTGTTTTTATTTAGATCAATACTAATTAAATTTCATTTTGAAATATTTTGATTAAACGAATTAGCCTTATTAAATATTGATTTCATTTTTTTAACATTTGAAACATAGCTGTAATGCTATTTTTTTGCATATTTTGTCAAAATATCGATAAAACCTAGGATTTTTGCAGAAAAAAATATATTAAAAAACAGCTAAAAACTATAGAAAAAGAACAAAAAATATAATACAATTATAGTGACTAAAGCACTATATAAGGAGGAAGAAAAATGCCAATACCAAAAGAGATATTAGCTGTGGATAGGCCAAAAAATACAAGAGTAAAGAAAAATGGAAATAGATATGATGTTATTAAAAGAACAAGTGTTTGAAAAAATAGAAAATCCAGTAGAACTGGGTAAAATCGGTGAAATAATAAACTTTGAATATGTAGAAACTAAAACAAGTAGACTTAACTTTGCTTTGTGTGACATAAAACAATTCGGAAGAACCGAAATTGCTTATAAATTATCAAAAGATGTATTTGAAGATCTTTGCAAAGTTTATAATCCATCAGATGCAAAAATCATTTATGCAATAGCAATTATTAGAGCAGCTTATGGAAATATCACTAATAGAGAAATTAATAGAAAATATCAATGTTCATTTTTCTCTGAACAATTTCCGGGTATAGGACTTTCATCTAGTAACATTTCAAGGTTTTTAGAAAAGTTGGGATATAACTACAGATACATCAAACAATTCATTCAAAATAGAATCGATACTGTTTCTCCTGGATCTACTATTGTAATTGATGGTATGTTAAAAAATTGTAGTTCTAAAAGTTCTGATTTTACAAAATGATCGTGAAAAGCTAGAACTAAAGGTGTTCAAAATATTTCTGTTTTATATGCTTTTGACCTAAACAAAAA
>NZ_LFYS01000047.1 GCF_001199495.1 Mycoplasma sp. HU2014
AATTTATGAAGACAAATATTATTATTGTTTTAGAGATGTTAAAAGAGCATTCAAAGAAGAACACGACTTTATGTCAAGCAAAAAATTCTCAAAAGAAAGATATGACAAAATGAAACACAAATTTGGCACTATCGCATATGTTTCTGACCAAGACATAACATGTCAAGAAGCCTTGAATATGTATAAGCAAAGATGGGAAATTGAACTTGTTAATGACTTTTACAAAAACACTTTGGAACTTGATTCAGTTAAAGTTCATGATGATTTAAGTGTTTATGCAGATGAATTTATCAATATGCTTACATTAATTATTGGTTATAGAATTAAAAATAAATTTGAAGATGCAGGTTTATTTAAAACTAAAACATATAGAGAAATAATGAAAATTTTTAAACAATATAAAAAAGTTCAAATACCAGATAAACCTGATATTTGATACTTAACAAGAGTTGCTAAAAAGAATGAAGAGATAATAAACAAGGTCTTATATAGTTAATTTTTTGGGAAAGTCTTAGTTATATATCTTTTTACAGAAGAGACTCTCTTCTATGCACAATTTAATGGAGTAAAACTCCTTAACTAAGCACCTATAAAGGTGCTTTTTTATTTCTATTTGATATACTTAAAATTAATTAAAAGGAAAATGATTATGCAAGAAAAACAAAAACAAAGATTATTAAATGAAATTAAATTTCAAAATTCAAGAACTCCTATTTGAATAAATTTTTTAGTTCAACTTTTAACTGTAGTTAGTTTATTTTTAGTTATTTTATTTTTAGTTGGTGGAGATTTGCAAAACTTCAACTTTAATTTTTATAAAAAATTAGGTAAACTTGCTTATTTATATTTAGCTTTAATTTGTTTAGCTTATTTAATACTAGTAACTTTTATTAATTGAATATTAATATTATTAAACGTTCAAAAATCAGATTCATTAAGTTATTGTATAGGATTAGCTATGCTTTGTGTTTCAATAATTTATACTGGAGATTTAATGTATAACTGAAATGCTTCATACACTATAAAATCATTAGTCAGATTTGCTATAGCTATAATTAGTGGTTTAATTGGTGTTATTATTGGAACATTATTAAGTATGTTACAAAGAAATAAAGAATATCAAATTGAAGAAGAAAATAAAATCATTTTACTAGCTTATAAAAATGGTGAATTAATACCTACAAAAAAACAATTAAGAGCAATAAAAAAATTAGAATATAAATATAAAAAAGAACAAGAAGAATTAGAATTAATAGAATTTAAAAATAATTTATACAAAAATAAAGAGTAACAATTAGAAAGAAATTATGGAAAAAGAAATAACATTAAGAGGATATATTTCAAAATTTATATATTTATCAGGCAATTGAGGTCTTGCTATTTTTACTAGTGAAGAAAATGATAAAAAAACAATTAAAATTAAAGGTCAAATTGGATTGATGAAAACTAAGGTTTTATATCAAATTACAGGATCAATTAATACTCATGCTAAATATGGATCTAGTTTTGATGTAACTAGTTTTGAATTTGCTCAAATTGATACTCAACAACAAATTATTAATTTTTTAAAATCTGATGTTTTTCCTGGTGTAGGTAATTTAACAGCTAAAAAAATATCTCAACATTATTCTGAAAATTTTATTCAAGAAATTTTAGAAGATAAACAAAAGTTTTTATCAATCCAAGGAATAAATAAATCAAAACTAGAACATATTTATGATATTATTTTTGAAATCAATCAAAACAACTCTTTAACAAGCGAATTTATTAATAATAAGTTAAATTTAAATATTTTAGAAAAAGCACAATGATATATCAATAACCAAGAAGAATTGATAAAAGTTTTTACTAATAATTTTTTTGAATTTGCCTTTGAAAGAAATTTAGGAAATATTCAAGATATTGATGAAATATGACTTCATTTTTCAAAAAAACCAAATGATATTTCTAGAATAGCATTTTGAGCTTTTCATTGTTGTGATGAAATTTTATTTTCAACAGGAGATAGTTATACAAATAAAGAAACATTATTTAGAAAGATAAAAGATTTTATTAATATAGATACTAATGAAAATAAAGAACTTTTACTATCTAGTCTTTTATATGCTAAAGATCATAATTTATTAGTATTTAAAGAAAATAGAATTTATACTTATAGTTCATATTATGATGAACAAGAAATTGCTTTAAGTTTAGAATATCATTTAAAAAATAATTTAAATAATTCAATTGATGATGAAACTTTAAATAAATACATATTAGAAATAGAAAATGAAATTGCAAATACTAAAAATATTAAAGGTTTTAAATATGATAATTCTCAAATTAATGCTTTAAAAACTTTTGCTAAAAATAATATAACTATTATTACTGGTGGACCTGGAACTGGTAAAACTACAATTATTCAAGCTATTGTTAAGTTATTTCAAAAAATATATAAAAAATCTAAATTTTCTATTTCAACACCAACTGGAAGAGCTGCAGCTAAAATTAGAGAAAATTTTATAGAATCAGAAGCAACAACTATTCATAGATTATTAGAATATGATGGTGATGAAAATAGATTTCTTATTAATAAACAAAATGCATTATCATTTGATTTATTAATAGTTGATGAGTGTTCAATGATTGATAATCGCTTATTTAGTCAATTTTTACAATCTAGTTTAAAAGCTAAAAAAATAGTTTTAGTTGGTGATCCAGAACAATTACCAAGTGTAAATTATGGAAATGTATTTTTTGATATTATAAAAACTAATACTGTTGCTACAATTAATTTAGAACATATTCATCGTCAAAAAGAAAATAACGGAATTATTGATCTTGCTTATATGATTAAAAACAATACTTTTGATATCAACAAGATCGATCAATTAAATAATGTTAAATTTATTTTTAATACAGATAAACAGTATTGTTTAGAACAAATTAAAACTAATTATGCAAAAGATCTAGATTTTAATAATCCTTATAATACTCAAATAATTTGTCCAATGTATGCAGGAACTTTAGGTATAAATAATTTAAATGATTTTATTCAATCTAATTTCAATTTCAACATTAATGATCAACAAAAAATATATCAAAGAGCAAAAAATAAATATATCGAATCAGATAAAATCATGTATTTAAAAAATGATAGTAAATTAAATATTTCAAATGGTGATGTCGGAATTATTGATTCAATTATTTATAAAAATAATAAGTTTGATTTTGCAATTGTAAATTTCAATAATCATATTTTAGAATTCAATAATCAAAATTTCGATGATTTAACTTTAAGTTATGCATGTAGTGTTCATAAAACTCAAGGTAGTGAATATGATAAAGTTATTTTAGTTTTAGACGCTACTCATTTTAATAAATTTATAGATAAAAAACTATTATATACAGCTATTACTAGAGCTAAAAAAGAATTAATTATTATTACAAAAGAAGATATATTTATTCAAGGTATTAACAGAAGTTCTAAAAAAAGAAACACAACACTACAAGAAGTTATAATTTCAACTTTAAATAAATAGAGATTTTATTATTCTAAAAGTTTGATATTATTATTTAGTATATAAAATAGGAGAAAATCGTGAAAAAACTATTAGCATTTATTTCATTATTAACTATATCTTCAACTGCTATATCAAGTGGTTTAGTTTTTCAAACTAATAAAACTGAGAATATTTTAGTTTTAAAGCAAAATCAAAAACAATCTCAAAAAGCAGAATATAAAACAGAAAAAGGTAAATTAATTTGTACTAAAATTGGATATTTTACAAATGATAAAGGTGAAATTCAAATAGAAAGATTTTTACCTAAAATTGCACAAGTTCCTGAAACATTACCTAGTTTTATAACAAATTTATCAGATGCATTTAGAAGTGTAACTTCAAAAGAAATTAAAGGTGTTGAAAAATGAAACACTTCAAATGTGACAAATATGAATCATACTTTTTATAATTCTTCAATTTCTGATTTTGATATATCTAATTGAAATACTTCAAGTGTAACTGATATGAGTTATATGTTTGCAAAAACAAAACACTTTAATAGTGATATATCTAATTGAAATACTTCAAGTGTAATTGATATGAGTGGTATGTTTGCTGAAGCTGAAGATTTTAATCAAGAAATTAAACAAAAAGAAGTTCAAAAAGCTGAGTTAAAATACACTGCTTGAGACACTTCTAAAGTAACTAATATGAGTCATATGTTTGAAGGTACTAAAGTTTTTGATGGTGATATATCAAATTGAAATACTTCAAAAGTAACTAATATGAGTTATATGTTTAGTAATACTAAAGTATTTAATAAAGCACTAAAAAAATGAAACATAATCAGTGTAACTAATTTAAGTAATATTTTTGAATCTGCTTTAGCATTCAATAATGATATATCAAATTGAAATACTTCAAATGTAACTAATATGAGTTATATGTTTAAAAATGCAGTAGCTTTCAATCAAAACATTAATCAAAAAGAAGTAGAAAAAGATGGACAAAAATATACTGCTTGAAATACTTCAAATGTAACTAATATGAGTCATATGTTTGAAGGTGCTAAAGTTTTTAATCGTGATATTTCAAAATGAAACACTGAAAATGTAACTGATATGAGTTATATGTTTAGTTCAGCTTCTAAGTTTAATAATGAAGGAAAATCTTTAAATAGTTGAAACACTTCAAAAGTTACTAATATGAGTTTAATGTTTGAAGCATCTATAAACTTTATTCAAGAGATTTCTGATTGAGATGTATCTAATGTTGAAAATATGAACGGTATGTTTCAATCTGCTATAAATTTCAACCAAAATATAATTAATTGAAATACTTCTAAAGTAATTGATATGCAAAATATGTTCAATAATGCAGCAAATTTCAACCAAAATATATCTACAAAAGAAGTAACAAAAGATGGTAAAAAATACACCGCTTGAGATGTTTCAAATGTAACTAATATGACTTCTATGTTTAAACAAGCTGTTAAGTTTAATCAAAATATAGGTAATTGAAATACTGAAAATGTCGCAGATATGTATGCAATGTTTGAAGGTGCTATAGCTTTTAGTCAAGACTTATCAAAATGAAACGTGTCTAAAGTTACAAATTTTGATAATTTCAATAATGTATCTAATTTAAAATCAGATCAATTACCAAAATTTGTTAATCATTCTAATCAATCAAAAATTAAATGACAAACAATAGTATTTATAATTAGTGCTGTGCTTGTATCAATTGCTGTAGTTTATCTATTTATTGCTTCTAGAAAAAATAAAAAATAAAAATGCAAATCTTCATTTTTTTTAATCTTTAAAAGGATTTTGATCATCATCTAATTTTATTTGTGATTCAACATTATTTTCTTTTTTTACAGAATTAGGTATTATCTTAACTTTATTTTCTTTTTCTATTTTTTCATATTCTTTTTTATATAAAAACATTTGTTCATCAATTCTAGATAATGTTTCAAAAATAGAAGCTATAATCATAAGTAAAAATATAATTGGTAAAAGTACATAAAATAATATCTTCATGCTATATAAACTATTTATTGTTAAGCTTAATGTGAAATATAATGTATTAATAATAATTGCAAAACTATATAAACTAAAACTAACTATCAAATAAATAATATCTTTTTTATTATATTCATATTCACTTTTATTCTTTCATTTTCACCTAACAATCATATAACTTATTAAAGATAGAGAACCTAAAATTAAAAGAATAATTTCTAAAGCTATAAAAGGTTGTAAACTATTAAATATCTTTTTATTTTCTTGTCCTTTTTGTAAGTAAATTATCAATAACGCTATCGATAAAATAACACTTCCAATCGTTGCTAGATATTTTAAAAATTTATGCGATTTATAATCCATAGATTCTCCTTTCGTTTTTATTTATTAACAACAACATTTGCACCCTGACATATGACCAAATCTCATTGCTTTCTTTTTATCAACTAAAGCATAAACATCTTTTACTGGAGTATCTCCAGCATATAATATACCTTGTTGAGTTAGTTTGTAATCATTTTCATCGAATAATTTTGAAAAACTATTATCTCTAGAAAGATAAACATCTAAAACATGACCAAATTCATGATTTAATGTTTGAAATCTATTATTACTTGAAAATCAAGATCAGTTGAATTGATGTTGATTTTCTTTTGATTCAAAACTTTTATTTCTAATTATTATAAAACTATAAACAGTTGTACTATCATCTGTTAGTGATTGAGTTGAAGTTATGCCGTTAACTCCAGTAGCATCACCTATACCTTTTATATCTTTATCATTAGTTAATATTAAATTTATGAAAATCTTTTTAAAATCATCACCAGCTATTTTATAAATAATGTTAAATAATTTCAATGTTTCTTCATACAAATCTTCTTTTATAAAGCTTTTGTCATATTCATAAGCTGCATCTAAATTTCTTTTAATTTGAATAGAACTTTCTTCTATACCACTTGTGGTTTTAAATTTAGAAATATCTTTTCAATATTTATCTAATTGATCAATGCTATTAAATCGTTTATTTTTAGTTTGTTGTGTATGTTGTCTATTTTGATATGGATTGTACAAAGTAGATGTCATAAGTTTTTTTGCATATCTACCAAATTTCTGTTGACCAATTCTTGATAGTGTATAATCACTAAATTTAAAGTCTGGAGAAAATATTTGTTTTCCTAAATTTGTAATAGTATCGGTTACATATCTACGATTAAAAAATCCATATATGTATTGATTATCATTTATAACATTAGTATAACCTAAATCTCTAGGAGTTAAATTTTGTTTTTCTTGATCTAAATTAATATCATATTTAATTTCTTTATTTACTTTATTAGCATCTTCATCAATTAAATCTCTTATTCTTTTTCATTTATTGATATTAGTAATTCCACCTGAAAAATTATTTTTTAATTGTATAAAAGTTTTTGTAAAGAAGTGCTCTAGTAAATATCAAGTTACATTTTTTTGGTTGTTATTTGAGCTTACATATTTGCTAAATGATTCAGCAAAAAATTCTTGAGCAGAAGTTGAACCATATTCTGAAGTAACCATAACACTTGAAATAAGTGAGTATTTGAAATCTTCTCTTGGAACTATGCTTTGTTTTGAATTTAAAAATTCTTTATTTAAAGTTTGATCTTCAATATTTTTTATGAAATTTTCATATTCAGTTTTATTAGTATCAAAAGCAGAAGAATTTCTATATAAATAATATCTTAATGCGTGTCCTCCTCACATTAAACCATATCTTCTATTGTAGTTTGAACGATAGTCCGTTTTGCTTGTTAAATCTGGTATGTCATAATTTTTATTTAAATAAGTTTGTGCTGCAAAAACACCAACAATAAATAAAATTAAAATTCAAAGATAACGAGATATCTTTTTCATAATACTCACCTTCATTCTAACTTATAACTAATAATTTGTTCATTTTAATTTTATTTTACTCTTATATAATAACTATATATGTTATTAAATTAATAATTAAAAAAATCGGTGTTAATATTTATTCATTTTTAATATAATTAATTAAGTATTTTCTAAAAACTAAGATTAATTTTATAAACTAACACTATTTTAGTATTAGTGAAATTATTTTAATATATTTTTTGATTAAATATATTTATAGTAAATAGTTGGGAAAGATTATATGTCAAGTAAAAAACTTAAAGATTTTATGACTAAAACAATTTTAGAAAAAATAAATTATTATACTTCTAAAAAATTTGATCTAATCACTATAAAAGAAATGTTAGCGATTGAATTAATCGATATACAACCTGAACTAATATCTCTTGTTGATAAATATATAATGTATGTTATTTGATTAGAAAATAATCATAAAGATAAATCAAATGCTTTTATAAAGTTTTTAAATAAATTAGATTCTTCTGAAGAACAAAATCATGATCCAATTAATAGAATTCAAAAACAACAAGATAATTTAATAGAATATCAACACCGTAAACAAGATCAAGAAAAAATAGATCATTATTTATCTAAAATTTTTAATAAATATAAAAATAATATCGATCAGAATAAATCACTTTCAAACACTTATCAACAAATAAATGTTCAAGATCAAATTAAATATGATCAGCATATAGAAACAAATCAACAATTCACACCTAATTTAGAAAATCAATTTGATGATAGTTTAATTAATAATGAAATTAAAACTAAAGATCTATTAGTTGATAATAAAGATTTAATTGCTAATAATTTACAAGTTGAAACTGATTTATCAATAATAGAAAATGCAGTAAGTTTAAATAATGAATCTGAAAATGAAATAGAAAATAAAACTCAAGTTGATGATAAATTAGATTTATATTCTACTGATAATAAAATTGGTGATGATCAAGAAAAAATAGGTGATTATTATAAAAATATTTGAACCTTATCTGAAGAGAACAATCAAGTTGAAGAAATTGATTTAAATGATAATCTAACTGATAATCAAGAATTAGAATTAGCTAAAACAATTGATGATATAAATGGTGATCTGATTACTCATGATCCAGTTGACTTTGCAACTTTAACAGTAAATTGATTAGATTATACTAATACTCAAGAAGATGAAACTATAAAAGAAAATCAAAATGATTTAGATGATAATTTAATATCAGAAGAAGACTTTGAAATTGAAGTAGAAATTACAGCAGATAAATATTTAGAAGAACAAGATCTAACTGATAATCAAGAATTAGAATTAGCTAAAACAATTGATGATATAAATGGTGATCTGATTACTCATGATCCAGTTGACTTTGCAACTTTAACAGTAAATTGATCAGATTATACTGATAATCAAGATCAAACAATTAAAGATCAAGAAGAAGTTTTAGATGATAATTTAATAGATACTAAACTTGAAAAAACTCAATTTGAAGCTTCAATAGATCAAGTTCAAGAAGAATACGTTTTAGAATTAACTCATTCTCCAAAATTAGGTGAAAAAATTAATTATAAAGATAAAAATTATTCTGTAGTTGGTATGAGTATTAAAAAAGATGAAAACGGAAAAGATAAACCTGTTATTAAACTAGTTTCTAATGATGGATCAGAACAAACTACTGATATAACATTTGTTAAAAAATATTAAATTGAAATTAACAACTCTATATAATTGAAGTTGTTTTTTATATGTACTGAATTTTACTAAAAAATTACAATCTTGAAGCTTAGTGTCTTTTCTATATAATTTATATTTGAAAGGATAGTGAAGAAATATAAATACACTATTAGTTACTGCTGAATTATTTGGTAAAGATATAAAACCTGTAGCTATTATTGCTTTACTTTTATCTTTACTAGTTTTTGGTATTTTTTCATTTTTATAAAAACAAAGTAAAAATTGTAGAACAAAAAACCTACGTTTCCCACTTAGCTACAAAAACAGCACGTTTTTAGTAGCTATATTTTTTATAAAAAAATATAAATATCTATACTTTTATGCTTAAATATGATATAATAGAAATATGAAAAAGTCAAGAAAAGATACAAAAAGACAATGAAGAACATCAATAGCAAGAGTTAAGAAGGGTGAATATTTATCAATTGGGGTACCGAGAAGAGATAACAAGGGGTTTGAATTCAGATTCGGTTATGGTTATTTACATGAATTGAAAGAATATGACGATGATCCGCTAACTGTGATTAAAGCAATTATTGCAAACTTCCCACTATCTTGAACAAAAGAACAAGCTAAAACAAAATTAGATGAAATCTTCAAAGAGAAAAAATCATTGAAAAAAGAGGTTATAGAAAGGTATAAAGGTTACGAGATTATTGAAAAACCCTTTGATTATTTCGATATTTTTGATAATTGTTTTACTACAAGATCAACAACACTAAAAGATGTTATTATGCAATTAATTTATCAAAGAATTAAAAATCCGATTAGCGTATTTAAGACTTACAAAACAATAAAAAAAGAAAGAATAGATACTCATTCAAAAAATTCATTTTACAGATCATTAGATTATATTGCAAAAAATAAAGACGAGATTCTGAAAAACTTAAACAAGAAAATTTGTGACAACACAAATAGAAAAATTGATGTTTTGTGATTTGATGCAACAACCGCATATTTTGAAACATTTTCAAGAGAAGGGTTTAAAAAGCCTGGTTATTCAAAGGATGGAAAATTCAAGGAAGATCAAATTGTAATAGGAATGGCAACCGATGAAAATGGAATTCCATTACATTACAAAGTTTTTCCTGGAAATAGCACTGATTCAAATACATTTATTCCTTTCATGCTTGAAATTGCAGACCTTTATGAAATAAACACAGTAACTATTATTGCTGATAAAGGTATGAGTGTTAATAGAAATATTAGATTCTTAGAATAGAAATATTAGATTCTTAGAATCTAAAAATTGAAACTATATAATTTCTTATAGAATGAAAGCTGGTAGCAAACAGTTTAAAGAATACGTTTTAGATGAAAAAGATTATATAACTGATAGTTCTTTTAAATATAAAGTTCGTGATATAGCATCTTTTTACAATAAAAAACGACCAAACGGTCATTTCAGAAAACAGATAATAACTTATAGCAAAAAACGTGCAATAAAAGATAAAAATGATAGAGATATCTTGGTTCAAAATTTTATTAAAAAGATGAACAAAGATAATTTAGTTTCTTATGATAATTTAGTCGGATCAAAAAAATATAAGTTTTTTAAACCTGTAAATAAAGGTGCTTTTTATGAATTGGATGTAGCAAAAATAAATGAAGATGAAAAATACGATGGATATTATGTTTATGAAACAAATAGAACTGATTTATCTGTAGTTGATATTGTAAGTTTATATTCAAAACAGTGACAAATTGAATCTAATTTTAAAACGTTAAAAGGTAAATTGTCACTTCGTCCGATGTATTTATCAACATGAAATCATATTGTTAGATATATTTGTTTATGTTTTGTATCTTTAGTGTTTTTAAATTATGTAGTTTACCTTTTGAATTCTAGATTAGGATTACAAGGTAAAAATAGAATTACTGAACATAAAATGATTAACGTTATTAAAGATGTCAAAGAAATTGAGATATTTGTAAACAAACAAAAAACAGAAACAATACAAGTGTTTAATGATGAGTTAAAAGAAAGTTGAGATACTTATCACCTGAACTTTTCACAATTTTGTAACTAGTTATTAATAATGAAGTGTAAACCCTTTATTTAAAGGGTTTTTATTTTGAAAAAACACTAGATTTTTACTTTAAATAGTGATATAATGTAACTAGTAAAAGGAGATAAAAAAATGGCTTTTAAACCTGTAAAAATTCCATCAAAAGATATTGTATTTGGTAGAAGAAAAAACTGTACTTATGTGTACTATACAACCAAGAAAATTTTTAATAAAGAAAAGGGATATAGTGAGAACGAAAGAGTGTGCATAGGTATTGTTTCTGATGAAAAAGAAACAATGATGATACCAAACGAAAACTATGTTACCTACTTTGGAGATTTCGGTATTTCACTTGAAGAAAATGATAGTCAATTTTCAAGGGTTTTATCATTTGGTGCGAGATTGGTTGTTGACAAAATATTAGAAAAGTTAAATGTAAGCTCTATACTAAACAAAGTTTTTAAAGAAAAAACTGATTTAATAAAATCTTTAATTTGTTATTTTATTGATGATCAAAATTCAACTGCTCAACACTATGAAAAGTGAGCAAGAAGAAATGCAATTTTTGGAAATAAAATAGACAGTCAGTCAACAATCTCAAGATTATATAATAATGTTTTAAATGAAGATTCAGTGATGGAATTTACATACATGTGAAATGTGGAATTTCAAAAAAACAGCTTTTCAAGAGACATTATTTTATCTTTAGATTCAACTAACTTTAACACATATTCTGAAAACATAAATCTTGCTGAATATGGAAAAGCAAAAGTTGATGAAGGGTTAAAACAAATCAACTTAGCTTATGTGATAGACAATGAAACTACAATGCCATTGTTTTACCAAACGTTTTTAGGTTCAGTGACTGATCAAACGCAATATAAAGAGTTAATCAACAAAAGCATAGAATATGGGTACAAAAACCCTACATTAGTTATGGATAGAGGGTTTTTTAACACTGAAAACGTGAATTAT
>NZ_LFYS01000048.1 GCF_001199495.1 Mycoplasma sp. HU2014
GATGGATATTATGTTTATGAAACAAATAGAACTGATTTATCTGTAGTTGATATTGTAAATTTATATTCAAAACAGTGACAAATTGAATCTAATTTTAAAACGTTAAAAGGTAAATTGTCACTTCGTCCGATGTATTTATCAACATGAAATCATATTGTTGGATATATTTGTTTATGTTTTGTATCTTTAGTGTTTTTAAATTATGTAGTTTACCTTTTGAATTCTAGATTAGGATTACAAGGTAAAAATAGAATTACTGAACATAAAATGATTAACGTTATTAAAGATGTCAAAGAAATTGAGATATTTGTAAACAAACAAAAAACAGAAACAATACAAGTGTTTAATGATGAGTTAAAAGAAAGTTGAGATACTTATCACACTCTTTTAGAAGTTTTAAAAAAATAACAGTTGACTTATAAATTTAGGTTTATAAGTTTAAACTGTTATTTTTATGCTTAAAGTGGGAAACGTAGGAAAGATAATTTTATCTGCATTAAAAATAACCGAAAAAGATGTAAATCAATGCACAAAAGATATTAATAAAAACCCAAACTAGTCACACGAACGTGAAAAGTTCAGGTTATATATTTTTCCCTTCATATTTTTAAATCCCTTCAATATGTTTTAGGAAAAAAATAAAAAAACACAACCTCTATTCGAAGTTGTGTGGTCTATTTATTTCGGGTTTCACCCAAAGTCGGCCCGGGTCCAGTTGACCTTCTTCCCAATCAACAATTAAGTATTAACTTAATTAATTTAATAATATCAAACTAAAATAACGAATTCAATATATTTTTTTTATTATTCGTCATCTTCTTCAAATAGATCATCAAAGTCTAATTGTTTTTTACTTGTATCTGAATGTAAATTAGATAAAACTGAACTAATATCATCTAAATAAGAACTTAAATCGGTTCCTTTTATTTGATTAGCTTTATTAGTAGCTTGTTGTTTAATTTCTTTTGAAACAATTACTTTAGAACTAACTTTATTTTGTTTAGCTTGTTTTTGTTTTTCAACTTTAGAAGTGTAATTTTCTTCATCACTATTTGAAGTGGCGGGTTTATCAAAAGCTGTTGTTCTAATTAATTGTTTAACACTAACAAATTCAATATTTTCTATTTCACAACTAGTTGTTGGACTATCAACTGAAGATTTTCTAATAGAATTTGTATATATATCGGTGATTTGATCTTGATTATCTAGTATTTGAATTATTGAATTATTATCAATTGCATAACTAAATAAAACATTTTCTTTATTACGTTTTTTTTCTAATAAAATTCTTGCCCCACGTTTAGGTCTTATATAAATTGGAATTTGATCTTGATTGATTCTTTTATAAGTATTTTTATTTGTAAAACAAATAATATCTCTATTATCTTCTAAACTAATTGCACTAACAATATAATCATTTTTTAAATTAGCTGCTTTAACTCCTTTTGAACTAGTTAATTGCACTGGAATATCTTCAATATTGTATCTAACAGCATATGCATTTTGAGTAACTATTGCACAATATCTTGTTTTTGAAGTTACTAAATCAGCACTTACTAATTGATCATCATCTCTTAATTTCATAATTTTAAATGATCTAGTAAAAGTTTTAGTTTTTAAATCAACTATTGGAGTTCTTTTAATTAAACCGTTTTTTGAAACCATCATAATATGTTGAGTTGCATTATCAAAATCTTTAACTACAAAAGCGTTAATAATAGTTTCACTACCACTCATTGTAGCAACTGTATTTATATGAACACCCATATCTTTTCATTTACTCATTGCTATTTTATATAAAGGAATTGAATAATAATTTGCTTTATCTGAAACTAAAATTAAATGTTCTAAATTAGAAACAAGTCCTGTTGATATTCACATATCATTTGGTTTTTTTTCAAAAGTATCTAGTTCATTTTTAGATAAAACATTATTATCAATTGCTTTAATATATCCATCTTTAGATACTCATAGATTAAATTCTTTTTCAACTAAAACTTCTTTTTGATTAACTTCTAGATTTTCAACTATTTCACTAACTTGAGATTTTCTATCAACAGCAAAAGTTTTTTTAACTTCTTTTAATCTATTAATAATTTCTTGATCTAAAACTTCTTTATTATTTAAAATATCTTGTAAATGTTTAATAGTTACATTTAAAGTATCTTTTTCTTGATTTAATTTTTCAACATCAGTTGAAGTTAATCTATATAATCTCATATCAACAATTGCAGTTGATTGATTTTTTGTAAAACTAAACTTATTGATTAAATTTTCAATAGCTTGATTTCTATTTTCTGATTTTCTAATTAATTCTATGATTTGATCTAAAATCGATAAAGCTTTAATTAAACCTAAAACTATTTCTAATCTATTATTAGCTTTATTTAAATTAAATTGCGTTCTTTTAGTAAATACTTGTTTGTAGTGAGTAATATAAGCTTTAATAATATCAATTAAACCTAATTGTTTAGGTTGTTTATCAACAATTACAATGTTGTTGTAGTTATAACTAATTGATAGTGGAGTGTTTTTAAATAAATATTTTCTTACAGTTTCAAGATTAGCTTTTTCATTTAATTGAATTACTATTCTTAAACCTTTTCTATCAGTTTCGTCTCTAACTTCTTTAATACCTAATGCAGAATTAGAATCAATTACATCTCCTATTTTTCTAACTAGATCTTGTTTAACAACTTCGTAAGGAATTTCATCAATAACAATATCATTTTTTTCTTGGTGTCATTTACTACTAATAACCACTTTTCCTTTACCAGTTAAAAAAGCATCTTTTATACCTTCTTTGTTTTGAATAACTCCACCAGTTGGAAAATCAGGACCTTTCACTATATCTAAAATAGTATCAATTCTAGTATTTTCGTTTTTAATAATTTTAATTGTTGCATCAATAATTTCACCTAAATTATGAGGTGGCATATTTGTAGCATATCCAGCTGCAATTCCAGTTGATCCATTAACTAAAATATTTGGAAAATAACCAGGTAATACTGTAGGTTCAGTTTCACTATCATCAAAGTTAGGAGCCATTAAAACAGTTTCTTTTTCTAAATCTTCAAGTAATAGATTTGAAATTTTTGATAATCTTGCTTCAGTATAACGCATCGCAGCAGCACTATCTCCATCAATTGATCCGTTATTTCCTTGCATATCAACTAAACAATTATTCAATTTTCAGTCTTGACTCATTCTCACCATCGCTTCATAAATAGATGAATCTCCGTGAGGGTGATACTTACCAATTACTTCACCAACAACTCTAGCTGATTTTTTATATGCTTTATCAAATGTTAAGTTTAATTCGTTCATTGCAAATAAAATACGACGTTGAACAGGTTTTAATCCATCTCTAACATCAGGTAGTGCACGTTCTTGAATGATATATTTAGCATAACGAGCAAATCTATCACCTAAAACTTGTTCTAATGGATATGAAATTACATCTTTGTTTTGATTCATATTTATTCCTACAATTCTATTTCTTTATCTTTTAATTTAATTTGATCATCTTCTAAAGTAAACTTAACACTTTCATTAATTCAATCTTTACGTTTTTCTACATCATCACCCATTAATGTTTTAAACATTTTTTCAGCTAATAAACCATCTTCAATTGTGACTTGAATGATTTTTCTTTTTTCAGGGTTCATTGTTGTTTGTCATAATTGATCAGCATTCATTTCTCCAAGTCCTTTATAACGTTGGATCTCATATTTTTTATTATAGTTTTTACTAAATTCTTTTAACTCTTCTTCATCTCATAAATAGATAAAACTTTTATCAGTAAAAGTTAATTTATATAAAGGAGGTAAAGCAATATATACTTTCTTTTCGATAATTAAATCTTTCATGTGTCTGAAAAAGAAAGTTAATAATAATGTTTGAATATGTGCTCCATCAGTATCAGCATCAGTCATGATGATTATTTTTCCATAATTAGCATCTTTAATATCAAAATCTTTTCCAACTCCAGCTCCAATTGCATTAATAATTGTTTGGATTTCTTCATTTTTTAATAGATCTACAAGTTTAGCTTTTTCAGAGTTGATGATTTTACCTCTTAAAGGAAGAATAGCTTGAAACATTCTATCACGACCTGATTTAGCACTACCACCAGCTGAATCACCTTCGACTAAAAATAATTCATTATTTTCTTTTTTTCTACCTTGAGCTGGAGTTAGTTTACCTAACATCATTCTAGTAGTATTTTTTTTACCTTTAACGTTTTTAATTGCTTGACGAGCCTTTCTTGCTTCTTCTCTAGCTTTTTGATTAATTAATGCATTTTCAATAATTTTTTGAGCAGCTATTTTATTTTCAATTAATCAATAACTCATAAATTCATAAACAGCATTTTCAACAGCGGGTTTGGCATCAGGTGTTCCTAATTTTGATTTAGTTTGTCCTTCATATTCAATTAATTCTTCAGGTATTTTAACTGTTACAACAGCAACTAATCCTTCTCTTAGATCGTTTGAATCTAATTTAGATTTATCTTTTAATAATTTTTGACTTCTAGCATAATCATTAATTGCTCTAACTAGTCCTGTTTTAAAACCTGTAATATGACTCCCTCCATCAGGAGTTTTAACATTATTTGCAAATCCTAAAATAATTTCATTATCTTCATCAGTATATTGTAAACAAATTTCACTAATGATTTTTCTAGAATCTGCAGTTATGTTAATAATATCTGTTATAACTTTTCGATCATCAACTAGTTCTTTAACAAATTCTTCTAATCCATTTTCAAATTTATATTCAACTGATTTATGATTAATTTCATCAGTTAAAGTAATTTTTAATCCTGAGTTTAGTAATGCTGATTCTTTTAATCTTTGACTGATTGTGGCAAAGCTAAAATCAGTAGTACTAAAAATAGTATCGTCAGGCAAAAAGTTAATTGTAGTTCCGGTTTTATAAGTTGATCCAATTTCATTTAAAGGTTTTGATAATTTACCACCGTTTTTAAATTCAATTTCATGAATTTTTTTATCTCGATAAATTGTAGCTTTAAATCTTTTAGATAAAGCATTAGTTACACTTGATCCAACTCCGTGCAATCCACCACTTGTTTTATATGCTCCTGTATCAAATTTACCTCCAGCGTGAAGTACTGAAAAAATTACTTCAGGAGTTGATTTACCTGTTTTGTGCATTCCTGTTGGAATACCTCTTCCGTTATCTTTAACAGTAATTGATCCATCTTTTTCAATTATTATATTAATTTCATCACAAAATCCAGCTAAAGCTTCATCGATTGAGTTATCAACTATTTCTCAAACTAAATGATGTAACCCTCTACTATCAGTTGATCCAATATACATTCCTGGACGTTTTCTAACTGCTTCTAATCCTTCTAAAACCTGAATAGCTGATTCATCATAATTTGTAGTTTTTGCCATAACAAACCCCATTCTATAAGTGTTTACATAATTTAATTATAGTTTAATATATCAATACTAATTTATATAAAACACTAAAAAAGCACATTATGTGCTTTTTTATCCTATTATTTTAAACTTTCTAATTTGGTTTTTATTGATTCAAATTGTTCTTTATATGATTTGTATTTTTCTTGTTCAGCTTGAATTTTTTCAGGTTTTGCTTTTGAAGTGAAATTAGGATTGTTTAACATATTTTCACTTCTATTAATTTCTTTTTGTAATTGATCTAATTTGTTTTCTAATTGAGTAATTAATTCTTGTTTGTCAATAAATAGATCATTAGATATTTCTAAGAAGTATTCATCAATTGATAAACTAGTTTTATTATCTGAATCTAGATCTTTAATTATTTTAGTATTTATAAATGTTTGTAATAAGTTATTAATTTGATCATTATATTTGTTAAATAATTGATCGTGAGTATCATTAGTATTAGCTATTTTTGCTTCTAAAACTAGTGATTTGTTAATTTTATTTGTATTTCTAAATTCACGTAATGCTGTAATCATTTTAATTACATCATTAATATAACTAGTATCAAAACTTAAGTTTAAATTAGTTCATTGTTCTAACATAATAGAATCTTTTAATTCCATAGTTTGATAAATTTCTTCAGTTACGAAAGGAATATAAGGATGAAGCATAATTAATATTTCTTTTAATACATAAAATAGTGTTTGTTGAGTATTATATTTAGTTTGATTATTATTTAAATTAATTTTTGCAAATTCAATATATCAAGAACAATATTTATCTCATACAAATTCAAATAAACTAGATCCAGCTAATCCAAATTCATATTTATTCATTTTTTCAAATGCATAATTTTGAACTTTAGCTAATTCAGTTAGAATTCATTTATCAGTAACATCTAAATTTTCTTGTTTATAGAAATTAGGATCAAATTTAAAATCATCATCTAAATTCATAAACACATATCTAGAAGCATTTCATAATTTATTAATAAAGTTTCAACAAGCTGATACTTTAGAATTTGAATATCTAATATCTTGACCTGGAGTTGAGTTAGTTAGTAAAAATAATCTTAAAACATCAGCACCATTTTCTTCAATAACATCCATAGGATCAATTCCATTTCCTAAAGATTTACTCATTTTTCTTCCTTGTTCATCTCTTACTAAACCGTGAATTAAAACATCATTAAAAGGTATTTGTTTAGTGTATTCTAAAGTTTGAAAAATCATACGAGCAACTCAGAAAAAGATAATATCATAACCAGTTACTAGCACACTTGTTGGGAAATATGCTTTGAAATGTTTACTATCAAAACCTTGACCATTCATTAAAGTTGAAAATGCTCATAAACCAGATGAAAATCAAGTATCTAATACATCTTCATCTCTAGTTCAGTTTTCAATATCAACTGGAGCGGTTTTTGATACATATAATTCGTTTGTATGTTTATTGTATCAGCAAGGAATTTGATGACCTCATCATAATTGTCTAGAAATACATCAATCATGAGCATTTTCCATTCATCTTATTAAAACATCATTAAAACGTTCTGGAAAGAAATTGATTTTATTATTTGATGCTTGTAAGTCTAAAATCATTTTGTTGAATTTTTCCATTCTAACAAATCATTGATCTGAAAGATAAGGTTCAACTACAGCATTAGATCTTTCACTAAAACCAACTTGATGAGTGATATCTTCTATTTTTACTAATAAATTATTTTGTTTTAGATTTTCAATAATTTTTGCTCTAGCTTCAAATCTATCTAATCCAGAATATAATTTTCCAGCTACATCATTAACATAACCATCAACATTTAAACAAACAACCATATCTAAGTTGTGTTTTTTACCTAAAACAAAATCATTAGCATCATGAGCAGGTGTACATTTCATAACTCCAGTTCCAAATTCAACATCAACATATTTATCAGCAATAACTGGAATAATTTGATTATTAACAGGATTAATTACATTTTTACCAATATATTTTTGATATCTTTCATCATTTGGATTAACAACAACACATTGATCAGCAAACATTGTTTCAGGACGAGTTGTAGCAACAGTTAGATACTCATTAGAATTTTCTAACATATATTTAAAGTAATACATCTTACCTTCAACTTGTTTATAAATAACTTCGATATTAGAAATTGCGGTTTTTTGCATTGGATCTCAGTTAACTATTTGTTTATCTTTATAAATAATATTATCGTTATAAAATTTTACAAAAATCTCATTAACAACATCATTAACATCACTATCTAAAGTAAATTTTTCAATTGAATAATCTAAACTCAATCCTAATTTAGCTCATTGACTTCTAATAATTGATGCGTATTCTTCTTTTCATTTTCAAGCTTCTTTTAAAAAGTTTTCTCTTCCTAATTTATATTTATCTATATTTTGTTGTCTTAATTTTTCTTCTACTTTAACTTGTGTACTGATTCCAGAATGATCCATACCAGGTAAAAATAAAGTATCATAACCTGTTGTTTTTTTAAATCTAATAATTGCATCTTGTAAACTAGTGTCTCAAGCATGACCAATATGAAGTTTACCTGTAACATTTGGTGGAGGTAGAATAATTGAAAACTTAGGTTTTTGTGAATCAACATTAGCTTTAAAAAGATTTTTTTTAACTCAATTTTCGTATTTGTTTTGTTCAACTAAATGATGGTTGTATTTTGAATCTAACTGTTTTTTCATACAAATTTCCTTTCAATCAATATAAATATTTTACATTATAAAACACTGTAACTATAGTTATATTTAATAAATAATTCACATGATATGTTAAAGATATATTCTAAGTCTTTTATAGACGTCAATCAGATATTTACTATCTGGGGTTAAGTTCTTTTCCAGCATTGCTGATGATGATACTAAAAAACAAAAATAACAATTGATAAACTTGAAATAAGCTTATTTTATTTTTTACAAAAAAAAAAAAAAAACAGACAAATAGTCTGTTTTTAGAAGAAAGACATAAATTTATTTCTTTCTATTATTAAAATATAAATAAAAATAATTACCTATTAATGCTTCTATTATTTTATTAGGATCTCTACACTCTTCACCATTTATTAATACTCGATTTTCATCATCTTCACCGTTTATTAATACTAGATTTTCATCATCTTCATCTAATAAATAAATAGAGTTATGTAAATTAAATTTGTTAATAAAATATCAATTTTTTTCTAAATAATTTAAAAAATAAATAGCACATTTTAATTCACTTACATCTTTATTATAAAAAAATACTTTAATATCTAATTGTGATGTTTTTAGTTTGTCAGTTTCCTTACCTTTTAAGCTTGATCGAAATTTCACTTTTATTTCTCTATATTCACTATTAGAATATAAAGTTTTTCATTTTTCTCAATGTTCTAATAATGCTTTCTTTTCAGATTTAGTTGGTAAAAGTTTTATAAAACTAAATATAGCTAGAATAATACAACTAATAACAAATATACAAAAGAAAATAAAGAATGGGTTTTTATAAGCTTGAATATTTAAAGAAACATCAAAAAGAAAAAATAATAAAGGCAATATAACACCGTCTCCAACACCGCCTAATGAGGTAGAATCTAAGATAAATACACCTGTTGAAAGACATACATTTATAAACATTAATACAACGATACATATAAATAAATAAAGTCAAAGTTTAAATGTTAATCTAAAAACTCTTTTTCTAACTTTACTTAGATCTAAATAATCATCAAAAAAATCTAAACATAAATCATGAAAACTTTTTCTATGAATATTGTTTTGTATAACATGATACAACACAAATAATGTTATACAATAGACTGGAATTAATATAATGTAATTTAAAATTGTAAAAAACAAAGATAAATCTGTCTCACTTTCTAGTATTAATCAATTATAATGAGTCAATTAATTTTTCAAATATTTTTTGATCTCTATAGTTTTCTATTGTTTTTATTGTATCTAAAATTAGTGTAGCTATACTTAAGACTGCATGAATTGCCGGATTCACATACCTTGTTATCCAAGTTCTGCTATGAAAAAGAGTAAGTAAGTTGTAAAGATTTTTATTTGTATTCTTCAACATATAAATAGAAGTTGATAAAGCTAAACTAAACTTTTTCATTCTAGAAATACCAGTTATACCAAAAAAATCTTTCAGAAGTTGGATAAAGTTAGTTGTATGAATTAAGTTTTTTGAATATAAATATTTTATTGCTTCTTTGTATTTTGATTTAATGGCTTTTCTAATCCTTTTTCAAATATATTTTCCTAAATCTTTGCTACCATCCGAAAGTATGTCTCTTGTAATATTTATTCAAACATTCAATTCATCTTGGTGAACAATTTTTTCTAATTTATCCCTTTCTTTTTTTAGTTTTTCTACTTTTCTTCTAGTTTTAACAGATGTAATTGTCATATAAGTAGCTTGAGCGGTAGTGATTGCCGCACTTACAAATCTCCAACAAGCAGCATATGATGCTGCTAATGCTCATGTTGCTGCAGTTAAACCTATATTTGTTCAAACAAAAGCATCATTTCTTTTTATATATTTATCCAAAAATTTCTTGAAATTGCTTAAATTTTGTAAAACTTCTAAGTCTTTTTTACTAATTTCAATTTCTTCGTTAGAATTTGATGTTTTTTTAATTTTATAAAAATTTAAATTATTTGAATTAAATTGCTCGCTTAATAATGAAGTTTCAACATCATTATCATTTGTGATCTCTGTAAATAATTTTTCATCAAATCACTCAATGTTATATAAAGATTTTGCTCTTAGATATTCATTGTGATCCTTATCGATCATTTTTTTATAATTATATAAAATGTCTGATATTAGTATTTCACCTTTTATAATTTTGATATAGTTTTTTCTTATTTCATTTTTATTATTATTTATAAATTCAAAACCGTCATCCTTTAAATGAGTATTTTTAAAAAGATTCGCAGATTTAAAACTATAACTTTCAATAAGGTTATTAAACTGATCGATCCTAGGGGCATCTTTAAATAATTCAACTTGTTTTTCTTTGTATAAGTTATTTTTGTAAAAATTTGATTCTTCTTCAATTTTTTTGATATCTTTTTTAATCATTTGCTGATTTGATACCACTTTTTGTACCTGTTGTTTTGTTAGTCCTGTGAAATTTATTAATGGACTAAGGACAAATATGGATAATGAAATAATTATTGAACTTTTAAATAATTTCATATTTATCACAACCTTTCTTATTAGTTATTTTATCAAATAACAAAGGGTAAAAAAACATCTTTTATAGTGGTCAAATACATAACAAAGGAAAAACATTTTTTATAAATTTAAAATTATAAAATCAGAAATGTTTGTCAATTTTGAAAGAAGAGTAGAAGAAAATATTAAAAACTTCATCGAATGATATAACGGTGAAAGAATTTTAAGAAAATTCAAATGAAAAACACCTCAATAATATATGAGGTGTGTATAATAAAGTAACTATTTAGTCTAATAATTTTGTTCTAGTTTCCACTGTATCATTTTTTTATAAACGTAATCATCAAGCAAGTTCACAAAGACCATTGTAATTTATATAACGTTCAGCTTGTTCAAATACAGTTCTATCAACTGTTTTTTTATTATATAATAGAGCAAATGAATTCTTTAATAAAACTTCTTTAAATTCATCAAGGCTTATAATTTTTGTATCTTTTTTATCTGTTATTTCAATTTTAAAATTATTAGATTTCCTATTAAATCTTCTAGTATATCTAAAAAATGACGATCAAATACTTAAATATTGATAAAACTCTTCTAAAAAGAGTTCATCCATACATTCTTGAGGATAGGTATTATTAAATATAGTATTAAAGTCAGTAAAGCTCTTTTTACCTTTTTCTTCAGTTATTAACATTAAATTTTTATCTTTTCTTGTTAGGTTTTGTCCTTCATAAAATATTTTGTATTCATGTATTTTAGATCTAAGATCATACATTTTAATAGCTCAATTTGTTTTATTTTTAAATGTGATTTTAAAACTCTTATAACTAAAAGGTTTATATACAAACTTTAACCTATTAAGTTCATAATATTGAGTTCTTTCAAACTTTTCAGTGTGTAATTTAGAATTAATTGTCATTTGAATAAAAAGGTGAGTTCATGAAATTAATATATAAACAAAACTAGAAACAAATACAAAAACCCCATACCCTTCTAATGAAAAAATAAGTTGAGAAAAATAAGAAGGAATTTGAAGTAAAAAACAAATAAAAGATATACCTATCATATGATCTGTAGTTCTATAATTATTAGAACTGATTTTTGTAAAATCAATCTGTTTATTAAACTCTTTTTTAATTTTATTATTAGGAAATATACTCATTAATGAGAATATTATTAATTGAATAACTATAAAAGATATTTGATATATTATTAAAGATAAAACAAAATTATTAGTAATTCAAGATTTATTATTTGTTAATATAAAAGATAAAGCGTTCATAAAACACCTCCAAAAGTTATTGATCTTTTTTAATTATTGAATTTAAAAATTATGATAGTTTTATTTTTAAATGTTTTAATTAATTATTATTTTACAATTATAGTAACTAGATTTAAATATAAAAAATTGACAAGTTCAAATTATTACAATAATATTAATTTGTAAATATCAATCTGATATTTACTATCTGGGGTTTGGTTCTTTTCCAGCACTGCTTTCCGGTGGAAAGCTAAATAACAAAAAGAACAATTAATAAGCTTAGAAATAAGCTTATTTTTTATTTTATTAGCTGATAAATATAATAATTTTATTTACAGAAAATATAATAATTTTATTTACAGAATAAAAAATAATTGATAATATAATAATGTAAGACGCAGAACAACCTCAGTAAACTTAAGCGTATATGTCGATTTAGATGTGAAGTACGCGGGATCCTGTGCAGGAGAGACGAATCTCTCTTTTTTTATGGAGTGATTTATTGATGAAACGTTATATTCATTTTTTTATAGATGAAAGTGGAAATCCAACAAGTGATTTTTTTGTAGTTGGTGGTTTTTATCTAGAAAGTAATAATGCTCAAGAAATTGAAAAAATAAAACATAAAATTAGTTCAAACATTAATAAAACAGAAAAATCAATCAAACAATATAGGTTCTTATATGAAAAAGATCTTACAAGCTATTATGTTAATAAAACTTCTTCATCACATTATGATAAAGAAGTTAAGTGAAGCAATATGAGTTATAAAAATAAAAAATACTTAATTGATAAACTAAAAAATCATAATCAACATAATTTTGTAATGGTTTCTAATCTTAAAAAATGGCAAGCAGATTTTATAAATATTAATGCAATTTACAATATGATGGTGTTTTTATCAATAGAAAGAATTTTACAAAAACTTGAAAAAAATAAAAAACTTTCATTAAAAGATGAAATAACAATCAAGCTTTATATAGATCAAAGAAAAGATATACCTAAAGATAAAAATTCAAATAAAATGTTCAAACTTAGTGGTTTAGAAGATTATTTAAATACTATATTTTACACTCAAACTAAGTTTAAGAATTTAGATATTACAGTCAATCAATTGAACTCTGTTTCAAGTGCAACAATAAGATATTGTGATTATTTTGTAGGTTGTGTTTCATCAACTTTTAATTTATTAAATGGTTCAACAAAAGAATGATTTTTAAATTCTGATCATTTATTAAACAATTTTGTTAGAAAAATTGATTCTATATGTTTTAGTACAATTAAAAAACAACAAAAAAGTATGAAAAAGGTTTTTGAAATATTTAAAAAGAAATAATATGACAGAGTAATTTTTAATACTTAGAAATTAAAACTCAAATTGTGAAATTACAAGATCAAACAAAACAACTTCTTAATGAAGTTGTTTTTTATTATCTTTAAATAATTATTGTAATTCTATAATTTACTAGGTATATATGTATATGATTTTTAATAATTTATTAACTAATATATAATTGTTTTAAGGTGATAATATGAAAGTAATAATTTTAAATAACGATCAACAAATTGCAAATAAAACTAGTGAAATCATAGCAAATCAAATAAAACAAAAACCTAATAGCATATTAGGTTTAGCAACTGGATCTAGTCCTGTTAAAACTTATCAAAAATTAATTGATATGTATAAAAATAAAGAAATTTCATTTAAAGATATAACTGTATTTAATTTAGATGAATATAAAAATATAGATCCAAACAACGATCAGTCTTATAGTTATTTTATGAAACAACAACTATTTAATCATATAGATATTAATTTAGATAATTGTTTTATACCTAATTTTGAATTTAATAATGATCCAAAAAAATATGACGAATTAATTAAAAGTAAAGGTCAAATTGATCTACAACTATTAGGATTAGGAGTTAATGGTCATATTGGATTTAATGAACCTTATACTAGTTTTGATTCATTAACTCATATTGTTGATTTAACTCAATCAACTATACAAGCGAATTCTAGATTTTTTGATAATATTAATTTAGTACCTAAACAAGCTATTACAATGGGATTAGAAAGTATTATGAATGCTAAAAAAATCGTTTTAATAGCAACTGGATCTAATAAAGCTGAAGCTATTAAAAATTTAATAGAATGTAATATATCAGAAAAATGACCTTGTTCAATATTACAAAATCATAAAGATGTAACAATTATAATCGACAAAGATGCATCTATTAAATTAGAAAATTCTTATGAGAGTTAATTTAAATTAACTCTTTTTTATTATCAAGACTTAATTAAAAATAAAAAAGGCCAGGGTGACGTACACTTACCTGGCGTTGGTGGGTCGGAGTGACGTACACTTTCCCGACAATATCCCTACATATATAATAACATAATATCTTGTTTTATAAAAATGTATTTGAAAATTCTGGAATATCAAACAAAATGATACCTTACCAATTATATGTTTTGGATCCAAAACATATAATTGGTAAAGGAGGTTAGAATGTTTACTATTTTAGACAATAAGTCATATGCAGAAATTAAAAAATGTATATTAGATATCTTTGCAAAGGATCCTAAAAGATCATGTTTATCAATAGCAAAGCAATTTAATAAATCTGTTTCTACTATAAAAAGATATAAGAAAGAATATCTTGATTTTATAAATACCGGAAAGGAGATAATACTTTCTCATAAAAATGTAAATAACAAGAATGCGCAAAAATATAGTGATGAAACAATATACAACTTGGGTGAAGTTTATCAAGGAGAAATGAAAATAACAGGAGGAGAGAACAATAACAGTAGTTGTTCATTTTTGACGTTGAAAAATTATCATAGTTGTTTAAAAGAAAAATTTGGTTATAAGATTTCATATTCTAATTTAGATAAAAGATTAATAAAACAGGGTTTTGCTAGTGCATACTGTAAGAGAAAAACTA